>SKYY01000143.1 GCA_007127665.1 Balneolales bacterium
AACTTGCGAAAAAATACACGGCCATCCCCGTTCACAGGGTGATGATGGCTGATACCGTAACCCCCGTATCCCTGTTCCTCAAGATCAGGAAAGAGGGGAAATACCCTTTTCTCCTGGAGTCTGTAGAAGGCGGCGAACATCTGGCCCGCTACTCCTTTCTCGGCCGCAACCCGTATCAGGTGCTCCGTTTCCGGGATGGGACGGTGACGCTTTCGAGGCTACGGGGAGGATCACCGCAGGATCTCCGTGGTGAAAAACCGGTCGGAGAAGGGGACCGGGTCCTGGACGAGTCCTATTTCGACGCACTTCGACGTCTCTGCCACCCCCTGCAGGAACCGGAAATTCCCGATCTTCCCCGTCTTACCGGCGGGGCCGTTGGTTTTTCCGCCTACGATACCGTCCGCCAGGTAGAGGAGCTGCCGGATGTGCCGGAGGATGACCTGAAGCTGCCCGAAGCCATATGGGCATTTTACGATGAAATTTTTGCTTTTGACCATGTCAAGCACCGGATTATCCTTATAAAAACGGTCTTTACGGATCCCGTGGCAGATCATGACCGGCAGTACCGCGATGCGCTTGGCTGCCTGGACCGTATGGAAGGGATCATCAAGCAGCCCGTAACCGAAGCGGATGGTTACCGGCGTACCAGCGATGAGCTTTCAAGCAATATTCCGCGCGATGTGTTCCGGAAAAATGTGGAAAAGGCCAAAGAGTACATCCATGCCGGGGACATCTTCCAGGTTGTGCTTTCGCAGCGTTTTGAAAGCCGGTTCGCCGGCGACAGGTTCATGCTCTACCGGGCGTTGCGTATGGTGAATCCGTCACCTTATCTGTTTTATCTGGATTTCGGGGAATTTGCTCTGGTCGGGTCGTCACCGGAGGTCCTGGTCCAGGTTCAGGACCACACGGTCCGGCTGCTGCCCATCGCAGGAACGCGTCCGCGCGGAGTCAGTGCGGAGGAAGATCTGGCCTTTGAGCGGGATCTGATATCGGATCCCAAGGAACTGGCAGAGCATATCATGCTGGTCGATCTGGGCCGTAACGACCTCTCCCGTGTGTGCCGGCCGGATACTGTGGCTCTTACACGTGACCGGGTCATTGAACGCTACTCCCATGTGATGCACATTGTCTCGGATGTAAGCGGTGAGCTGGCGGATGGCATGACGGCTGTCGATGCGCTGGAGAACTGTTTTCCGGCCGGAACCGTATCCGGTGCCCCGAAAGTGCGTGCCATGGAGATCATTGACGAGATGGAACCCACAAAACGGGGTCGCTATGCAGGAGCGGTCGGATATTTTGATTTTTCGGGCAATATGGATACGTGTATTGCAATTCGCACGATGGTTGTCACCGATGACACCATCTACATCCAGGCCGGGGCGGGTATCGTGGCGGACAGCGATCCGGACCGGGAGTATGACGAGACGGTCAACAAGGCAAGGGCTCTTGTGGAGGCGCTGCGCATAGCGCTTCAGCTGGAATAGCATCCACCGGAACAGCATCCACCAGAACAGCATCCACCAGAACAGCATCCACCAGAACAGCATCCACCAGAACAGCATCCACCGGAACAGCATCCACCGGAACAGTATCCACCAGAAAAAAAAGCCGGAACGGCAGGACCACAAATCACGCGACATTTTATAAACACAAATTTAAAAACAAAAACAATTTGAACGAACGTATGAGCAAGCAAAAACAGGTGGGGGAAAATCCGCCATCAGGAAATAAATCCACTGGAAACAAAACCATATTATCCGGCATTCAGCCTTCCGGTCGGCTGCATCTGGGCAATTATTTCGGGGCGATCCGGCAGCATCTTGACTTTCAGGAAAAGGGGGATGCCTTCTATTTCATTGCCAACTATCATTCGCTCACTTCGGTACAGGATGGCGGGCAGCTGAGGCAGTACACCTTTGATGTGGCGCTGGATTACCTGGCCCTGGGCATGGATCCGCTGAAATGCACTTTTTTCGCGCAGAGTGATGTCCCGCAGGTGCTTGAGCTTGCCTGGATACTTGGAACGCTGACACCGGTGAGCATGATGGAGAAGGGGGTTTCGTACAAGGACAAGGTGGCGCAGGGGCTTCAGCCCAACATCGGCCTGTTTACGTATCCCATTCTGCAGGCCGCCGACATTCTGATCTACCATTCGGATGTGGTCCCGGTCGGTGCGGATCAGAAGCAGAACATTGAGATTTCCAGGGATCTGGCTGCGCGGTTCAACCGGATTTTTGACGGGGAGTATCTGCGCATCCCGGAGCCGTACATTGTTGAGTCCGTGGCGACGGTGCCCGGCATCGACGGACGGAAGATGAGCAAATCCTATGACAATACCATCGACATATTTGATAGCGGGAAGACTTTGAAAAAGAAAGTGATGGCTGTTGTCACCGATTCCACTCCGCTGGAGGAGCCCAAGGATCCGGACAGCTGCAATGTCTATGCCCTGATCCGTTTGTTTGCGAATGAAGAGAAAAACCGTGAGATCCGGGAGAAATACAAGGCGGGTGGATACGGCTACGGACACGCGAAGAAGGAACTTCTTTCGCTGATCGAGGATTATTTCAGTGAGGCAAGAGCCCGGAGAGAAGAACTTGTCAGGGATCCGGACACGGTCCGGGACATGCTTCGCGAAGGCGGCAGAAAAGCCCGGGAGCGCGCCGACACGGTGATGGAGCCGGTCAGGAGCGCCACGGGGATAGTAAGGCATTTTTCCACGCAATAAACCGGCGCAGTCACATGGTACTGATTATCGACAATTACGACTCTTTCACTTACAACCTGGTCCATCTTGTGGCACGGCACACCGATTCCTACCGGGTTGTCCGCAATGACAAGATCAGTGTGGATGAGGTCCGTGCGCTTGGACCTGAGAAGATTCTGATCTCTCCCGGTCCGGGCAGGCCGGAAGATGCCGGCATAACCATTGATCTTATCCGGGAATTGGGAGCCGGGATTCCCATACTCGGGGTCTGCCTCGGGCATCAGGCGATCGGTCACGCTCACGGGGCCAGCGTGGTTTCGGCGCCATCGCTTATGCACGGCAAAACATCGAGCATTTTGCATGACGGGCGTACGATTTACAAAGATGTTCCTCAGTCATTTACGGCTACGCGGTATCACTCGCTGGTTCTTGAGGAGTCGACGATCCCCGACGGGTTTGAGGTTACATCGCGAAGCGAAGACGGGGTGGTCATGGGTATACGGCATGCTGACTATCCGCTGGAGGGAATCCAGTTCCATCCGGAAAGCATACTGACTGTAGAAGGACCGCGACTTATCCGGAATTGGATGGAGCGGGAAACAATCAAACAATAAACCTGCAAATGGGAGATTTCACTTACGTTTTACAAAAAGTAACGGCTGGCGACGAGCTTTTGCCGGAGGAAGCGAAGTTTGCACTGCGTGAGATTATCAGCGGGAATGTGGCGCCGGCACGGATTGCGGCATTTCTGTACGGAATGGGCTGCAAAGGCGAGACCGTTGCCGAGTTGACGGCGTTCGTGCATGTCATGCGTGAGGCTGCGGTTGCCGTTGAGGTGGACACGGAATCGGCGGTCGATCTGTGCGGCACGGGCGGGGACCATTCCGGCACATTCAACATATCCACTGCTGCCATGTTCGTTGCTGCAGGTGCTGATGTCCCGGTACTGAAGCACGGCAATGCGGGGGTTTCGAGCAGGAGCGGAAGTTTTGATGTGCTTCGTTGCCTTGGCGTTCACCCGGACCTGAACAAGGAGCAGGTGGAGGCATGTTTCAGGCAGACGGGAATTGCGTTCATGTTTGCGCCGCTTTTTCACCCGGCCATGGCTCATGTAATGCCGGTAAGGAAGGAGCTGGGGATGCGGACCTTTTTCAATATCATGGGACCGATGCTGAATCCGGCTGGAGTCCGCCGGCAGATGATCGGGGCTTTCAACCGTGAAACCGCTGAAAACATTATCCGCATACTTGCCAATCTGGATACGGAGTTTGCCTATGCGATCCATGCCGATGACGGTCTGGATGAATTCTCAACCACGGCACCGACACATGTGTTTCAGCTGATGAACGGGACACTCTCCAACAGCCGGGTGTTCCATGCAGGTGTGTTTGGCCTTCCGGCGTCCACACTGGAGGAACTGCGCGGAGGTTCGCCGGAAGACAATGCGGCGATTATCCGTGCCATACTTGATGACCAGGCTACATCTGCGCAACGCGATATTGTACTCCTGAATGCTGCTTTTGCGGTCCATGCATCCGGTATCCATGGCGACATCCAGGACGCGTTCTACACAGCTGAAGAGAGCCTGGAATCCGGGAAAGCACGTGAAGCGCTTGAAAACTTTGCAGCTTGTACGAAAGATCTCCAAAATACATGAATCGTATACTTGATACCATTGTAGAACGAACCCGGGAAGATGTAGCAGTGCGGCAAAAGCTCGTCAGTGTGTCTGATTTTCGCTCATTTGAGGAATATCACCATCCAAGACGGGACTTCGGAAAGGCTCTTGACAAACCCGGCGGTGTTTCGGTGATTGCTGAAATAAAAAAAGCTTCCCCATCCAAAGGAATTATCAGGAGCGATTTTGATGCTGTACGTATAGCCAGGTCGTACGAGATGAATGGTGCTTCCGCGCTTTCCGTGCTGACTGATGAGCCCTTTTTCCAGGGGGCGTTGTCCTATATGCGTGATGTTTCGTCCGCTTCAGGAATTCCGGTACTGCGGAAGGATTTTATCATAGCTCCCTATCAGATTGCGGAGGCCCGTGCGTACGGGGCCGATGCGGTTTTGCTTATCGTGAGGATACTGGACAACAGCCAGCTGAAGGAACTGCATGCCGCCGCCGTTGAAGAGGGGCTGCAGGTGCTTGTGGAGTGCTATGATATTCAGGATTGGGATCGTCTTGATTTCGACATGGTTACGATCGCAGGTGTGAACAACCGCAATCTGGAAACGTTTGAGGTAGATCTTCATCGCGGGGTTTCCCTGCTGGGCACTGCTCCGGACGGTGTTCTGCGGGTTTCAGAAAGTGGATTGTCCACATGGAATGATATGGAATACCTGCAGCGGCACGGTATACACAGTGCGCTTATCGGCGAACATTTCATGCGGGCGGAGGATCCCGGTGCCGCGCTCTCAGAGCTGGCCCGATGGCAATCCACCGGACATGAAGCGGGCAATGCTGCCGAAAAGTAATGCTCCCGCCGGGTCTCGCATATCACGGCTTTTCGTCACAATTACATAAAAAGCAGGTAAAACACAGAAAAACATACACACTATACGTAAAAATCGCAGAACGTACGTGCTGAACAATGATAAATCACTCTTTTCCAAAACTTAAAATTTGCGGTATCACCAC
>SKYY01000151.1 GCA_007127665.1 Balneolales bacterium
AGGGCACATCCAACTGATACCACCATACGGAATCTCGGTCATTTCGGACATTGACGATACCGTAAAGATCACCGAAATGCCGGCCGGTACCCAGATCGTGCTGCGCAATACATTTTTTAAGCCCTATCAGACAGCTCCGGGAATGGCGGATCTATACCAGCTTTGGGATGATGCCGTATTCCATTATGTGTCCGGCACGCCACGTCAGTTCTTCCACCCGCTCACGGAGTTCCTGTTTCATGAGAACCAGGGCTTCCCGCCCGGTTCGATGCACATGAAGAATGTGCAGAAGAACTTTCTGAGCCCGGACACCTGGAGGAACATGGGGGATATGCTCATGAACGACCGTTATACCTACGAGCAGAAAAGCGGCCAGATTGCTGAAATACTGAAGGCTTTTCCGGAACGGCGGTTCATCCTGGTAAGTGATTCCGGGGAAAGGGATCCGGAAATTTACCGGGAAATGATGCGCCGTTTTCCGGGACAGATTGAAAAGGTGTACATCAGGGATGTGGTCAACGACCGGGAGCACAATCCGGAGCGGCTGGCAGGGATGGAAATCATCCCGGCCCGGACCGTCTCTCGGGCAGTATCCCAATTCTAAAATTTAACAGTCAGTACGCGATGTATAAAGGCACAAAGTATTGACCGTTTCAATACGCCTGGATAAAATAAAAGCCCGGACCTCTAATGAAGCCCGGGCAGTTATATTTCAATTATTGGACAGAAAAGCCAGCTAGGTTTTGTCCTGTGTGGATGCCTGTGCCTGTTATTTAATCAGGGTCATGGTGCGGGTCAACACCTCACTGCCGGCTTCGAGACGGTAGAGGTAGTGTCCAGATGACAAATGTCCGGCATCGAAGCTGATCTCATGGCTGCCGGCGCTTTTCGTTTCGTTGACCAATGTCGCCACCCGCTGTCCCAGGCTGTTGAACACATCCAGTCGCACCTGTGCACTCTCCGGCAGATCGAAGCGGATCTGTGTGGTCGGGTTGAACGGGTTGGGATAGTTTTGTCTTAACGAAAACTCAGCGGGCACGTCGCTCAGGAGGTCGACGTCAGTTGGTTCTGCGCCGGTTCCCGCAAGCGTCACCTCGACCGGGTTGTTGTTATTATCGGCGTTGTGGACAATTTCCAGTAGACCCGTGAAATCGCCGGTGTCATCCGGGCTGAAAGAGATGACCACTTCCAAATCATCATCCGGATCCAGACTGAAGCTTCCATTTCCGCTGGTGATGACAAAGACCCCGCCGGCGTCTTCAGCCAGGGTAACTTCGCCGGTCATTTCGGCTTCGCCGTTATTTTGTATGGTAATGGTCTGGCTTTCGGTCTCACCTTCAGTAAGCTCCCCGAAGTCCACTTCGGTATCCGACAGGGCAATGCTAGGCATTGGCTGCGCTGTTCCGGTACCCAACAGAACGACCTCTGCGGGACTCGCCTCATTCTCAGCGTTGTGGGTTATCTCAATAAGGCCTTCGAAGTTATCTACGGCAGACGGGGAGAACGAAACTTCAACTTCAATGGTCTGGCCGGGCTCAAGGCTGAAGTCACCATCTCCAATGGTAATGGCAAAGGACCCGCCGGCATCTTCAGCCAGGGTAACCTGGCCGTCGAGGCCTGCATCACCGTCGCTTGATATGCTGAATGACAGGGTTTCGGTCTGACCCTCGGTAAGGCTGCCGAAGTCCAGCTCCTGCTCGCTGACTGCTATTTCGGCCTCATCAGAAAAGACTAACACTGCTTCGCTGAACTGGCTGGTGTTGAACGAGCCGTCGGAAGCTGTGGCTACTATATGAGCGCCGGATTCGATTTCCAGACTGATTGGCAACGGAAGAGTGCCGAAAACCCAGTTGCCGGCATTATCCTCCTCGTATACGACCGTCCCAAGGAAGGTCTTTCCCTGCTGCTCATCACCTTCTGCAAGAAAGACGTCAATACCGAGATTATAGTCGGCATTGGTAGCATTGGTCCGGACACGGTATCGCATCTCGATTTGTCCGGTACTCTCATTGTAGAAAGTTTCGTCAGTATCAAATTCCGGGAAATTGAGCAAGGTATTGGGACCGTTTCCGCTACCTCCGACATCCACATTATCCATCCCCAGATCGATCCCGTTACGTCCATTTGCATAAATACTGTTTCCACGGATCAGGTTGCCGGCCGAGGCGGTTCCCGCATTGGAAAGGCGGATGCCGCTTCCAGTGTTATGGGCAATGATATTGCCGAAATCTTCGCCGGGGTTCCAACGATCGGGATTGATGGTTGAAAGTGAATATCCGATCTGACTTGGTCCGACCACAGCATCACTGTCAGCAATAATGCCATTTGCATTTCCTATGGCATCTCCGTTGGGATGGATACCTATATGGTTGCTCAGGATAAAGGTTCGAGAGGCTCCGTCCGCGAGTTCGATTCCTCTTACATTGTATCCGATGATATTGCCGGCACCGGGGGTGCCAATGACCACGTCAACACCTTTGCCTGCGACAACTATCCCACGGTCATTTCTCAGGTTGGCGCCGGTTTCGTCCGTTCCAATATAGTTGTTCACAATGCCGACCTGCCCGGCATTTCCGGTTACTTCAATGCCATTGGTATTATTGCCGATGATGTTGCCATTTGCCAATTCTTCCGTGTCACCGACCACACCTCCTGATCCGTTGATCCAAACACCGCGACCATTGTCCGTAATCCTGCTCCGCGAGATCTGATTGCCGGATCCGGCACCACTCCGCAGTTCAATCCCTGTATTGTTGTTGGCTACGACAACATTCGATATAATGTTGTCGTCACCATTGTCGATGCGGATTCCCTGGTTCTGACCCATATCTTGTCCATCGGAATCCGTGCCGATGAAATTCCTGAGAATTTCGTTGTCATTTGCTTCAATACCGTCACCACTGCCAATACGGATACCCACAGATTGGGAGTTTCCTATGACATTGGTGGCTGCCCCTCCGCCACCAATTGTGTTACCGGAGCTTTCCACAACAATGCCACTGCTGCCATTGCCATAATCTTCCAGGCTATAACCCGAAGCAATGTTGCCTTGATGAGGCAAACCAATGTGATTTCCCAACACATTTTGACCATCGGAGCCGAGAAGGATGCCACCTTCTCCGTTGTTAGAAATGGTGTTGCCTGCAAAAAATCCAATTAAGTTATCAGCACCGGCCGTTGCGGCAACTCTGATACCCGCGCCATCGTTGCCATCCGTAGGGCGGAACTCAAGGTTGTCGGACTCTCCAATAGGCAGGAGGCCTATGATGTTGTTTTGAAAAACTGTTCCGGAAGTACCTGTGCGAAGGTGAACACCATCCCCCTCATTGTTGAATATGATGTTCTCACGGATAATAGTGATACCTCCACCGGTTTCGGAAGCTCCCACCAGGTCTATACCATGCGCTCCGTTGTCATATCTTAGAATCGCTCCGGAATCGGTCAGGACTCCTCCGATCAGATTGTTGCTGATGGTGTAGTTGTTGCCGCTTCCCGAGCCAAGATTACCCTGCAAGAGGATGCCGCTGGCACCGAAACCGCCAATGGCGATATGACGGACCTCAGACCCGGTGCTTTCGGAGCGAAAACGAATGCCGCTGGCACTGACATCGCTCCCATTGATAAACACCACAGGACGGCCTCCGAGGGGGTGATCACCAACCTCTTCAAACTCAGGGTGAGTTTCACCGGCAATGGTGACACGGTTGCTGATGTATGGTAGAGCACTGTTCAGACGTATCTCGGAATATCCATTTGGGGATACGTCGATAAATCTGTTGTCGAATTCGATGATCACAGGTTCGTTTGCTTCGTTAGCCTCCTGAATGGCCGCACGGAAAGTACATTCCAAAATATCTATATCAAAACCTCCGATATTGACAGTTCCGACCGATTCACCGGTAGTGCAGTCACCGTCACCCGGGGTTTCATTGGGATTGTCGGCAGTCGAATTGACGTTGAATGTTACCTGCGCCGCGAGTTGAGGAGCAGACAGGGTCAGAACCAGCATTGCCAGCAGCAACGTCCCCCATTTGTGACACAAATTTCCTTTTATTAACGGAATAAAACGGTACATAGATTTCATAACCATCTGTTTTTTTGTGATTAGTATAATGCGGCAAGGCGCCGCACATTTTGTCTTCTTCTTGATCTCGCAATGCAATATCATTGATATCGCTTATGCATACGGGATGACAAAATAAAATCTGTTTATAGAAAGGGCAAATATTAATTCTTTATTTACAAATGACTTGCGGGTAAAGGTTGCATCAATCGATGTATTGGCATGGAGAGGGATGCCAAATGTTCACAAGACAAATACCTGCAGGAAATGTACCAGCACGGAGTGACTGGCTTTCCCTTCCTATGGGCATTTGCCAGTGAATGACAGAATAGCTATACCGGGGTATTTACCAGCCAGGGATAAATTGAAGGCCGAATTGTGTGCTCCGTTCCGGCCGCTGGAATGGATGCGCAAGGTAGAACTCCAGTACCAGGGCGCCAAGCAGGTTGATCCGGGCGGATACACCGGTGCTGAAGACCGGGATGCGCTCATCGGAGTCCCTTTCGAGCCGGAAAACCGGTGGCTCGTCTTCGCTCCAGGCAAGCCCGCCATCCACAAAAAGAGCGATATCCATCGGGATGAACCGCGTGCGAAACAGCCCGTATTCCTCCATGCCCAGAAGCGGGAAGCGAAGCTCGAGGCTGGCTACGGCGACGTGGGTACCCACCAGCCGGTTTATTGGTGCAAAGGTCTCATCGTCCTGTGAAAATTCGTCCGCCCGGAACGAAAAGAAATTGTACCCCCGAACGTAGGCCTGCGAGTTGGGATAGCCCAGGTAGACGGTTGAAAACGGGTCGTCGATGTCGGACCAGTAGTTGCCGAAGTGGGCGATGCGACCGGCAAGTGTCAGTGGATCGAAGAAATGATAGCGCCGGTAATCGGTCATGAAACGGGCAAACTGCACGGATCCGATCAGCGGTGTGGCCTGGATGCGCAGGCGCCGGCCCTGGATCGGTCCGGTGAATCCCATGAAGGAGGTGTCCAGCACATAGGCCAGGGAGGCGGATCCGAAATAGATATCGTCGCGCGCTTCCAGTTCCTCGATGTCCCGGTCGCCGAAAAGGCCGCCAAAGCCGACGGCATAGGTTTCAACCCAGCGGTCGAAGGTGTAGAGCGAAACGCCTATGGTGCTTTCCAGCCGCGTGGTGGTGGAGAGCGGATATTCCCCGAGGACATTGGCCTGGTTGATGGTGACACGTTCGACAAGGCGGTTTAGAACCGGTTGACC
>SKYY01000182.1 GCA_007127665.1 Balneolales bacterium
GATGCCTGCTGATACTACGGTTTGAATGGCAGAATCCGTATTTTTTCCGGTTTATCAACCTTCCGGCATGCGTACCCGCCGATTTCCATCCCACCGGATCGTTCCATTCACACAACAATGAACAGTTTTCCACTTTTTTTCAAAAAAATCGCTGAATCCAGCTGGTTCAACAACTTCATCCTGGCTGTCATCCTGGGAGCCGGAGTTGTCGTCGGAATCCAGACCTACGGAGAGCAGGTAGCCCACATGAAGGATCTGCTGTGGACTCTGGATCAGATCATCCTCTTCATTTTTCTGGTCGAGGTCATCATTAAAATGGCCGCCGAGGGGAACCGCCCGCTCCGGTATTTTCGGGACCCGTGGAATGTCTTCGATTTTTCCATCGTGGCTGTCTGTTACCTGGCGCTTTTGTTCCCGGAAGTGGAAGGTGCCTACGTGGCCGTCTTCCGCCTGGCCAGGGTGCTGCGTGTGTTCCGCATCGTCCGGACTATCCCCAAGCTGCGGCTTCTGGTCAACACGCTTTTGAAATCCATTCCTTCAATCGGGTATATCGGCATTCTGCTGAGCGTTATTTTCTATATTTACGCCACAATGGGCGTTTTTCTGTTCCGCTACAACGACCCTGTCCATTTCGGGAACCTGCAACTGAGCCTGCTGTCGCTGTTCCGGATCGTGACCCTGGAGGACTGGACCGATATCATGTACATCAATATGTACGGCTGCGATCATGCCATCTGGGGATACGGCTCGGAGGGAGGATGCACGGATCCCCGCGCCATGGGATTTGGCGCCGCACTCTATTTCGTGACGTTTGTCCTGGTCGGCACCATGATTGTCCTGAACCTGTTTATCGGCGTGATCATGAACAGCATGGATGAAGCCAAGCGGGATGCCCGCGAGGAAGCCGACCGTCAAAGCAGCCTCCGTGAAATGAGCCTTCAGGAGGAACTTGAGCGGGTCTCCGATGAACTCAACAAAATCAGAAATCAGGTCGACTCCATAGCAGGTCGACACCGGAAGGGCATTGAAAAGAGGGAGTGACCGATGTTTGAACCGGATGGCCACGTATCGTCATTCTTCCACATGTGCGCTGGGACCGGGTTCAATTCCGGGAATCTCAAAAATGCCGAAATCGACCAGCACGTTGGCGGCACCGTTAATCACAAACTGGACCGAAATAACCGCCAGGATGAGCCCGAACACCTTGGTGATGATCTGCTTTCCACTGTCGCCGAGGTATCTGACAATCACCTTTGAGTAGACCATCGAGTAGTAGCAGGTCACCGTTGTGATGAGAACGGCAAGGAATACCAGAACGGTGTGGTAGATGGTCGGGGCCTCACTGGTAAGGATCATCACCGTTGCAATGGATCCCGGTCCGCTGATGAACGGAATGGCCAGCGGGATAACCGAGATATCATCGGAGATCTCTCCCTCCGGCTTGGTCTGCTTGCGCTCATCTTCTTCCTCTCCCTTGCTCCGGATCATGCCCATGGCAATGCCGAACAGGATAATCCCCCCCGCGATCCGAAACGCAGCAAGCGTGATGCCGAACAGCTGGAAAATAATACCGCCCAGCAATGCAAACACAAAAAAGAGGCCGGTTGAGATTTTCGTAGCCCTGAGCGCTATTTCCTTTCGCCGCTCTTCTTTCATCCGGGTGGTGAGCGACATGAAAGCAAAGGCTGTAGTCAGCGGGTTCACAATCACAAAAATACCCGCAATGGTGATGAGCAAATAAAGAATCGTCGTTTGAATAATATCAACAATTTCCATTTAAGCAGTTGTTTAATGTTCAATCGGTTTCATCCCGATTAATAGTTTATTCTTCACCTTTATTCTTTTCCAACCATCATTCTTTCCAACTTTCGTTCATTCCAATCATCTATGATTCCAAACAGCTATCATTTCCAATGATGGTGCTTTCCGGTGATTGCCCTTATTAAAATAACGGCTCTTGTTTTTCCAGCGTTCAAAATATCCCTGCTGATGAAAATTTAAGCAACTTCCCATCAATCGATTACAGTTCAAATAGCTCTCCTGCCACCCTGCCAACGAGTGTCCGTGCAAGTATTACCATCTTGCCCGTCTCCCGGGCAATTTTCAGCTTCATTTCATTTGAATAGCTCATGCAATCCATCACAACAACAGATGCCGGATCAGCAGTGATGCATGACAAAACGTCGGACCACGAATGAGAGCCCTCTCCCCGGGCATCGGGATCTGTCACCGGGCTGAACGGCGACAAGGGCAGCACTGCGGCATCCAGCCCGTACTGATTCCATTCGGTATGCACATGCGCCATCTGTTCACTCTCCGGTGTGAGTATCAGAATCCTTTTTTGCGGAAACACGGCACGGACGAAGCCTTGAAGGATTTTTTGAGGAAAAAGCATTGGGACCCGGGATTGCAGCTTGTCGGGCATTTTACCGGTGCAAAGAAAAAGGACGAAATCCGAATCCGCATCCTCAAGTTGCTTTACACAGCGTCTCAATTCCGTGTGGATGTGTTTCTCGGGCAGAACAACAGTGGTGCCGTTCCTGAGACGCGTGGCAAGAAGACGGTCGCCGGGCTGCCGGTCCAGTGAACTGATCTTTTCCATTTCCCACCCATCGAGCGCCCCCGTTTCCAGAATCTGGATCGACGGCCTCCAGTACGGAATCATGTCCGTAAGGATATCCGGACGTGGTGACTGGCCGATGGTGACAACCCCAAGTTTTTTCATGGTGGATGGTGTTTGTAATCCATATTACGGTCCTGCGCCGGGAAAGACGCAAATACACGGTGCCGGGCATGCTATCCTACCTGATAACAATCTCTTTTCCGATGACCGGCTCAATCTGCCGAAGCAATTGATGGTCCCGCATAGTGCTGCCCAGTTTCAGGTTTTCTTTACGGGTGGCGACCACGATGACCTGCTGGTCCTCACTGATTTCAGCGCTGCTTACAGGAAGTCCGGTCATTCCGTCGCAGGTAGTGATCAGGTCTGGAAAGGTGAACAGGCGCTTTCCGTCATTTTCAACGGTCATGTATTCGTTCCAGAAGGTGAGATGAAGGCCATCCACGGTCAAATGTCCACTGTCGAACCCACCATCACTGACCAGGTGAAGCGTCTTAACCTTTCCCGATCCCAGAATCTTGCCCCCCAGAAATTCGGCTGTCCGCCCCACCGCTTTTTCCGGGCCATGTGACCGGTTTTCGAGAAATACGCTTCCTGTTTCAATCGCATGGGTAATGCCGCCGGGAGCCCCATGCTGTTTTACATGTCCGGCCGGGATCGGATTCCTGGCGACGGCTACAAGTCCACCTGCTTTCACGGCTGCCATCCGGACCAATTCCGAGACCGGTTTCAATCCGCCTTTTAGAAATCCTTCCGTATATCTTCCGGTATCGGGATTGCCGCCGGCGAATGCCTGAAGTGACGGATAGTTTTTTTCCCGGTGCAGGCCCATGCTTCCCATCAGTCCTGTGGGGTGTGCCCGGCCGTTACAGGGGGCGTCGATCAGCGGAACAGAGAGTGCTGCCGCCTGTATCCACCCGTTTATGGTTGCCCCGCCGCCGTTTTCGTTTGTGATGATGCCGCCGATTGGCTGATCCGTATTCTGCTGAAGCAGTTGCACCGTGCGGATGTAGTCGCGGGTATTTACATGGCATTCCGGCGAGGCCGGAGCACCGACAATGGAAGTGGTAACGACCGGCGAGTCAGGTGCAAGGTCATCCACGGTAATCATGGTCACCTGTCCAAGCGCAAGTGCTGCGGAACCCGCTTGCCTGCCCATCTCCATGGATGCTCCACCACCTCCGCCAAGAAAAGCGCCGCCGGTAAGGGCACACTCCAATATGTCGCTGTCAAGGATATTCATCGGGGGGTCGGTCCTGTGTTACACGGTCAATCGTACTGTCCGGAGCTGAACCGCATGTCCGGGCTGATCCGCCGGGAGCGATTTTAAAAAACCGGATGAAAAGGCAATACTCATTCTGTCACTTTACACACTGAAAAGTAACACGTATGTTTTGTCAGGGTCAACCCCGTAAAAAAACGAGATGGGAATCAAATACTATGGAGATCCGGGAACGGGCATCGTTTATCCGTAAGCGGATGGAATACCACCGTCCGGAGAGGAAAGCGCCTGGAATACTACCGTCCGGAGAGGAAAGCGCCTGGAATACTACCGTCCGGAGAGGAAAGCGGATGGAATACCACCGTCCGGAGACGAAGTGCCTGCCTGCCTGCTTGATTGATTTGATGTGGTTTGAGATAGTTTACGAGGTGCTGACCGGCCTATGGTTGTATCACAAGCGCCTCGCTGAGGCGTGACTGCCCGCCATCCGTGGTGAATGCCTTGACGGCATAGCCGGATTGCCGTGATTCTTCAAATTCACCAGCAGAAGGGCTCTCTTCGCGGTACCGCTCTTCGAAATGGCGCTCATCGGTGCGCCGGTGCTGAATGAAATGGCCGCGACTGTTCCGCCGGTAGATCACGAAAAAGACATTATCGCCGTTGAGCTGGTAGTCCCAGGTCAACCGGACCATGCCGTTTTCCTCATCCAGTACGGCCTGCAGGTTTTCCACAGGTGGACGCACTCCGCTGTCGTACGGCCGCGCCGAGACCGGATGGGCGTAATCCGACCAGTTCCCGCTTAAATCAACAGCACGCAGCGAGTAGTAGTACATCGTACCTTGAGTGACCAGGGTGTCGGTAAACGCGGATTGTCCGACCGACAAAGTATCGCGTACCAGCCAAGGATCAGTCATCGAGGTCTTCCGGTAGATTTTCTGCAGGGCGACATCCCGGCTTCCGCTTGGGGCGAATTCCAGCTCCACGGAATTCTCCCCGGTGACCACGCGCTTGAACACCGGGGTGATGGGTGGAATGGTATCGGGACGCACGACCGACAGCACATCGGAGAACTCCGACTGGTTGAAGTTGAAATCAAGCGCCTGCACCTTGTAGTACACTTCCGGAGTCAGCGAATTGAGCGTAATGGTATCGGTAAACACGGTTGGAATTTCGTGCCGCAGGGAATCATCATCCACAAATCCCTCAAAAATCACTGAAAATTCGTGCTCGGGATCGTTGGACCGGAACAGCCGGTATCCCATCAGGTCGGGCTCCTCGTTTTTCTCGACGACCA
>SKYY01000227.1 GCA_007127665.1 Balneolales bacterium
GCTCTTCAAAGAAGCGCCGCATTTTACCCATCGCCGCCTTCTCGGCGATCTCGGGCGGCTTGCCTTCGTTGATCAGCTGTTCGCGGGCAATCTCCTTCTCCTTCTCGAGAAGAGAAGCATCCACACCGTCACGGTTGACGGCCAGCGGATTCATGGCGGCAATCTGCATGGCCACGTCCTTTGCAATTTCAGGGTTGGATACATCTCCCGCAAATTCCACAAGAACGCAGAGTTTGTTTCCGGGGTGGATGTAGTCATGGATCTGACCTTCGGACTTCAGGACCTCAACCCGACCGATATCGATTTTTTCACCGATTTTTCCGACAAGGTCTTTCAGTTTGTCGGCAACAGTGAGGTCGCCGGAGTCGGCCTGCAAAAGCTTTTCCCGGTCCGCTGTTTCATTTTCCAGTGCCACCTTGGCAAAATCCATGGCATATTGCACGAATTCTTCATTTTTGGCGACAAAGTCCGTTTCGCAATTGAGTTCAAGGGCAGCGGCTTTTTTGTTATCGTCCGTGATCAGGGAAACAATCACGCCCTGGTTGGCTTCACGGTCGGCACGTTTTTCAGAGACCTTCTGGCCTTTTTTACGGAGGATTTCGATGGCCTTGGCCATATCGCCATCGGATTCGGCGAGAGCCTTCTTGCAGTCCATCATGCCGGCACCGGTCTGGTCCCGGAGTTTTTTTACATCAGCAGCAGAAATACTCATGGTTTTTTGGATCGTTTATTTAGTAGTTGAAATGTCCATGACCGGGCTGTAACACTATTTCTCTTTCTTCACATCGGATTCGGTGGCTTCTGTTTTGGGCTCTGCTTCCGCGCCGGTGTCACCGGCCTTTACTTCGGCCTTCTCCGCGTCCTTTACCTCAGCCTTGTCACCGGCTTTTTCCACGGTCTTTTCCTCAGCTTTGTCTTCGGCCTTCTTCACAGTTTTTTCGTCAGCCTTTTCACCGGATTTTTTGTCATCCGCCTTCTTCTCAGCCGGTTCTTCGGATTTCACATCCTGTTCTTTTCCGGTGGATGCGGCTGCGGCTGCAGCTTTTTGCGTGGCGGGAGCCGTTTTGGACTTGCGGGTGCGCTTGCGGCGCGTGGTTTTGACTTCAGGCTCGGCTGGTTCATCGCCTTCTTCCGCGGTATCTTCGCGACTGATGCTCTCAGCTGCCAGTTGCTCTTCCTGATATGCCTCGCGCTCGGCCATTCCTTCAATGATGGCGTCGGCAAAATTTGAGGCCACGAGCTGAATCGCTTTGGCGGCATCGTCATTGCAGGGAATGATATAGTCGGGCACGTCCGGATCGCAATTCGTATCCACCAGTGCAAAAATCGGGATGTTCAGCTTGAGCGCTTCGTTTACCGCGATGTTTTCCTTCACGATGTCGACTACAAACAAAGCTCCGGGAACGCGGCCCATCTTGGAAATACCGCCCATCACATCCTCAAGTTTCTGCTTCTCACGGTCGAGCATGAGGCGCTCTTTCTTGGTGATGTTGTCGTAGGTGCCATCGGTTTGCATCGCATGGATCTCCTCCATGCGGGAAATGCTCTTGCGGATGGTCACGAAGTTGGTGAGCATGCCGCCCAGCCAGCGGTGGGTCACATAAGGCATGTCGCAGCGCTGCGCTTCGGTGCGTATGATCTCCTGGGCCTGCTTCTTGGTCCCGACAAAGAGGACTTTTTTCCCGGAACGGGCCACTTTCGTGATCTCGTCCAGTGATTCCTGAAGAAGAGCGTGGGTCTTGTTGAGGTCGATGATATGGATCCCGTTGCGCTGCATGAAGATGAATTCACGCATTTTGGGGTTCCACCTTCTGGTCAGATGGCCGAAGTGCGCTCCTGATTTCAGAAGCTCTTCGACAGAGGCTGCTTTTGCCATGGTCGTAGGAGTTGTATGTTGAGGTTTGTCCACTATGCAGGTCATCCTCATGAACAAATCCGTTCACCCGTTCGGGATTCCGGACACCCAGCCATGAGTCGCTGCATATGTGTGATAATGATTTCGGGAAAGTGAAGTAATCAGCGCTTGGAGAACTGGAACTTTTTCCGCGCTTTCGGCTGGCCGTATTTTTTGCGTTCGACCATTCTGTCGTCCCTTGTGAGCAGGTCGTGGGACTTGAGTACGCTGTGCTTTTCCGGCTCAAGAGTGTTCAACGCCCGTGCTATACCCAGTTGCACGGCATCAGCCTGTCCGGTAACGCCGCCTCCGCGGACAGTGACTTTGACGTCGTATTTGCCGGCGGTTTCGGTGACCTTGAACGGCAGGTTGACGGCAATCTGCTGCGATGGCAGCACAAAATAGGTCTCAAGCGGCTTTTTGTTGACCACGATCTCCCCTGTTCCGGGCTGGACGTACACGCGTGCCGTCGAAGTTTTTCTGCGGCCGATATATGATTGATTAGCCATGTTCAGAGTTCGATTTTTTCAGGTTTCTGCGCGACCAGTGTGTGCTCCGGTCCGGCAAAAACACGCAAGTTGGTTAAGATTTTTCGGCCGAGCCGGTTTTTTGGGAGCATGCCCTTGACGGCATTGCGGACAATAAACGCAGGATCTTTTTCCAACATCTCCTCCGGAGTGGTAAACTTGGCCCCTCCCGGATATCCGGAGTGGCGGAAATACTGCTTTTCCTGCATTTTCTTACCCGACAAACTCACCTTTTCCGCATTGATCACAATGACATTGTCGCCCGTATCAATGTGGGGAGTGAACTCGGGTTTGTGCTTGCCCCGGAGTATGGAAGCTACCTTGCTCCCTAAACGACCCAGAGGCTGGCCTTCTGCATCCACTACCAGCCATTTCTTCCGGACGTCAGCGGGTTTGGCCGAATATGTTTTGAAGCTCTCGGTTTTCACGGTGATATTTTTTTTGGAATCACTAAATAAAACATGTTTTATGACAAGTCTGGAAATATAAAAGATTATTGCAACTCTTGCAAATAAGGAATCACCTCAAAATACCAGTGCGCACTGGTGGCCTCCCGTTGCGGGCGGTCATCCCGGTTTCCTTCATTATCTCGTGCTGTAAATGGGTCTGTATCCGCCAATATGTCACAGAAAAGCGCTTTACACAAAATTTTCCGGTTGCATTTCATCTCAGGTTCCCCCATATTATTAATGCGCGTTCACCCATTGGTTAATGTGCTTACAGGGACATGATAAAAGGGCGTATTACACGTTAATGCGCCCTTTTTTCTATAGGGTGCCGTACATGGCAACCAGCTTGGTGGTGAAAGTCCACTATGGGGTTTTGTAATCGCCAACCATTACCTGAATTTTTCAATGGCTTCATGAACCGCTATATGCGGAACCGTATGCAGGTTGGTGTCAGAGGGCAGATTAAAGTATCTTTCCAGATATTTTATTCTTCCTGCTTGATCTATCACAGGTGTAACATAAAAGAAAGAATGAACTGTCCATGACCGGGCATAGTGCCGGACACACAGCAGCATGGTTAAAAACGGTCATGGGCATTCTTTGTGACCGCTTGAACCTAAAATTACAAACACATGAACCGAACATACGTGATCGTTCTGCTGGTGATCGCCGCCGGCCTCCTGCACGGCCTTCTCCTGCCGGGCGGAACGCTATCAGCGCAACCCCTGACCCATGCAACGCCGGAAGAGATGGGTATGGACCGGGAACAGCTCCTCCGGGTCGATTCGCTCATCCTCGATGCCATAAAGTCCGAACTCACCCCGGGCGCGGTACTGGTCGTTGTACGCGACAGCGTCATCGTATATGAAAAGGCCTGGGGCTGGACCCGGCGCGTGCCCGAACTGCAGGATATGCAGACCGGTACCATCTTCGATCTGGCTTCGCTCACCAAGCCCGTTGCCACGGCCACCGCTGCCTTGAAACTGGTGGAGGACGGGCGTCTCCGGCTCACCGATCCCATATCCAAATACGTCCCGGAATTCGCCCGGTTTGGCGGCGATGACCTGCCGCTGCGTGACCAGCCCCGCGTCATCCATCTGCTGACCCACACGGCCGGTCTGCCTTCCTATGCACCGGTCCGTGAATTGCGAAAATCCTACGGTGATAAAGCCGGTGAGAACCTGATGAGCCACCTGTGTGCACTCCCCGACCGCGCAGCCCCCGGAACCGAAATGACCTACAGCTGCCCGAGTTTTATCACCCTGCAGCAAGTGGTGGAGGCCGTCACGGAAACGGACCTGCACTCGTGGACCCGAGACCACCTCTTCGGTCCGCTAGGGATGAAAGAGACGTTTTTCCTGCCCGTCGGTGAACCGGTTGACCTTGAAACCCTGGGCCGCATCGCACCCACCGTATACAACAGAAGGGAAGGGGTTGTCGCCGGTATCGTCCACGACCCGCTGGCACGCGAAGTGATGGGCGGTATCTCAGGCAATGCGGGACTCTTTTCCACGGCCGGCGACCTCGCCGTTTTTGCCGCGATGCTCCTCAATGACGGCGCCATAAACGGCAACCGGATCCTCTCACCGGCAACCGTCCGTACTTTGACTAACGCTCCTGCCGGACTCGAATCGTTTGGCCGGGCGCTGGGCTGGGACCTGTCCTCCTCGTTCGCATCCAACCAGGGAGATCTCTTCGGAAAGAACACTTATGGACATACCGGGTACACCGGAACGTCCATGGTGCTTGATCCCGATACCCGGACCGCAGTAATCCTGCTTACCAACCGCGTTTATCCGGACGACACGACCAGCGTGGTGGATCTGCGCGCCAAAGTCGCCAATATTGTGGCCGCATCCATACTGGAGTAATCCCCTTTCCTCACTGTGAATATTCTGCTTCAACTCAGAATAATTGAATGCCTGCCGGACTGATTACGAGTTCATTCCCGTTGTCATGTTTTTGCCTTGCCATCGAAAAGACATTCGCTCTGTCTCCGGAATGATTTTCGTTTTGCCAACGGAATAATTTCACGTTCGCCGATTTACATCAACCTTTTTTTCCTTTTCGGTGTTACTGAAGGGTACTGCCACAAAAATTCACACAAAAAAAGATGTTATGAATCGACGAGATTATCTGAGATCCACACTGGGTGGATTTGCATTCCTCGGAACGGTCGGGATGGGGTCCTCCCTGGCCTCCGCATCCGGCATCGCCTCC
>SKYY01000137.1 GCA_007127665.1 Balneolales bacterium
AGATCACGCTGCAAAAAAGAATTGATATATTCAAGACGCCATTCCATCGACGTTTCATCACTTTCAGCCATAAGGGACGGGTAGTACCCACCGCGCGTCAGATATGTTTCCAAACTGACCGCTTCGCTGACCTCCATATACAAATGGGGAGGAAGATGAATATAGTTGACATAACCATACAGTACCTTCGCATCCTGCCCCAGCAATTCCATTGATGCACTTCCGAGTAACAGATACATTCCCGGGCGCTTTTTCTGGTCTACAGTCCGTCTTAAAACCGTAAACATATCGGGCATGTGATGAATACCGTCAATACATACAAGTTTGTCTGCCTGGGCTTCAAAAAACCATTCCGGGTCGTCCAGTTTCTGAAGATCTGAGAGTTTTTCGAGATTCAGGTAAATTGTCTCACGACCCCGGATTTTTGATAACAACTGTTTCGCCAGCACAGACTTGCCGCTATGTCGGGATCCCGTGACGACAGTTACAGGTTTGGTTTGGAGTGACCGTGCAATCTCTTTTTCAACTGATCTGGGGAAATAGTCCATAATTCCTGACGGTTTGTAATGGGTGCTTACATATTGCTTAATTATATTATACAATGGTGGTCATTGTCAAGAAAAAAACAACCGGATTTGATTTCTGGATTCAAGAGAGTGGCCGGGATGCAAGTGAATCGTGTGCCTGTCAAAGGCCTTAATCAGACATAACCGGGCCAGCCCGGTTCAACTGGCGCTTTTTTTATTGGTATCAGCCGTCGGTTTTCTGCACAGAGCGATCATATCGGTAATTTTTTCTTCATCGTCCAGTATGCGGGGCATTTTTGTCTGTGCATGCAGTGACTGATGCTTTTCACGCCAGTTGTACATGGCATCTTTGGACAGATTAAGTAAAACAGGCGGATGGATGCCCATGCTCTCCCTTCTGTTCTGGTAATGCCGGTTGATCTTGCGGAGGTTGTCATCCAGAAGTCGGGTGAATCTATCCAGGTTCTCGGGTTCTTTGACCCACTGGACAAACCAGTAATGTCTTGGTGCCCCTAAGTCCGGATCAATCAGACCACCCATGGCAAAAACAGAAAACTCCGCACCGGTTTGTCCTGCGGCAGTTTCAAGAGCGTTTTGTGCCTCATACGACTCGACTGCTTCCCCGAAACGGTCAAATATCTCGGAAACGCGTCCAATCACCTTAATACGGGGCTGCTCAAGGTCCGTGAATTCAATTACATCATTGATCATGTAGCGAAACAGCCCGGAATTACTGGAGACCACAAGCGAATAGGGCACACCTTTCTGAACCTGCCAGGTTGGTATGGTTTTCTGTCCCTGCAGATTGTCCTTATGCTCTTTGGGGTTCGGTATCCACTCGTAAAAGACTCCGTTATCTACGATGAGGCGGAGGTCCGTGCGCTTCAGGTCGTCGCTGAATGCGAAGTATGACTCCGAAGCGCCGTAATTCTCAATGTAATCCATATCCAGGCCTTTCAGCAGCTGGTTGAAATGGGGGCGATAGGTGTTCAATGCCTCTCCGCCACAAATCAGAAGCCGCAGATTCGGCCAGATATCTTTTATCTGCTTTTTGCCGGTAATTTCCAGAGCTCGCTGAAAAAACCGCAATGCCCAGGAGGGGATTGCAACGATCTTGCGAACATCTGAATTAACAGCCCGCTCCAGGGTCCGGTCAAACTTCTCCGTCCACTCTTCCCGTATCATGGTCTGAGGGGACCGGACCTGAAAGAGAGAAAGCCAGCCGGGTGAAAGCTTGGCAAGATAGGCACTGATTTCACCCAGTCGAATATTTGACTTTGAATCGAGCCGCTCGATATTTCCGGGCAGGCTTACGTGGCTGCCCATGAAGAAATGCAGGAAGTTGGGATTCTGCTTGATATAGGAGATAATGACCTTTCGCATGAAGCGCTGGTCGCTCCGAAGCCGGTCTTCACTCAGCGGAACGTGCTTGCCTTTTCCGGTTGTGCCCGCGGATACGGCGAAGTTCTGGATCTTGTTCGGCCAGAGAAGATACTGTTCTCCATTTTTCAACCGCTCTATGTACGGTTCGATGTCATCATAGGTGACCATGGGTACCTGGCGGACATATTCATCGAAGCCGGATATTTTTGAAAAACGGTACCGTTTTCCATATTCGGTTTGAGCCCCTTTACGGAGCATGTAAGCCAGTACCTTCTTCTGTGCCGTTTCGACCGATGCAGGCATGGTGAAATGCGTAAAAGGTTTGCTATCGTTTTTCAAGCGGAGTCCAGGAGAGGTTCTTATCACCAACATACAGCTGCCGTGGACGTATAAGGCGGTTGTTGGCGGCCTGTTCGATGTAGTGGGCTGTCCAGCCGGTGATACGGCTCATGGCAAAGATACATGTGAAAAGATCGGGTTTGATTCCCATGGAATAGTAGACCGTTGCCGAATAGAAATCAACATTAGGGTCGATCCCCTTCTCTTTCTTCATGACCTCCGTAATCTTTTCCGACCACTCGTAGAGATAAAGGCTGTCGGTTTCTTCAGCAAGTGACCTGGCCATGGTTTGAAGGTGTTTCGCTCTCGGGTCAACGGTGCGATAAACGCGATGGCCGAATCCCATTACTTTTTTCCGTTCGGCTAGTCGTTCCTTTATATACGCTTCGACATCTGCGTCTTTATCCAGCTTCAGAAGCATGTTCATTACAGCTGTGTTGGCGCCTCCATGCAAGGGCCCCTTCAGGGATCCGATGGCGCCGGTGACGGCTGAGTAAATGTCGGACTGTGTAGAACAGATTGCCCTGGCAGCAAAAGTGGATGCGTTCATTCCATGTTCGGCATGGATGATAAGACAGATATCCATGGTCTTCTCGGTACTTTCACCTGGTCGCTCTCCATTGAGCATATATAGAAAATTGTAGGCAGTACTTCCTTCCTTCAGTGGAGCGATTATATCCTTGCCATCCCGGGCTCTTTGGTACCCGGCTATGATTGTGGGCATTTTTGCTGTCATTCGGATGGATTTTCGCATATTGGCGTCAGGATCGTCCACCGGTGCCTCCTCATCAAAGTCCGCCAGCATGGAAGTTGCTGTACGCAACACGGACATGGGTTCCGCATCTTTGCTGGTGTTTTTCAGATAATCGATCAAAGCATCAGGGAGTTCACGCTCCGCAATCAGCTTTTCCTTCAAATCATCCAGTTCCTGTACCGTTGGCAGGCGGTCGTTCCACAAAAGAAATGCGACCTCTTCAAATGTGGCCTTGCTGGCAAGTACATCAATATTATACCCCGCATAAATCAGCTCGCCCTTTTCACCATCAATGGCACTTTTTGTAGAAGAAAAAGCAACGATTCCCTCCAACCCCCGGTTGATGTAAGGATATTTGTCAGTGTCAATGATCTCATGAAGTTTGTTACTCATAGATGCTCCGTATTATGCAAATGACTATCACTAATTCTGTTAAGAACCCGTGCATAATAAAAACATGATTTTATGAAAAAACATACATTTTGCAGCACAGGAATTCGCTTTTGTTTACGTGAGAATAACATTCCACGCACTCGTGTGGTTCATTTCATCGAGATTTTTCTGCTACCCCTGAGGTAACAGATACAGACAGGTTGATTACAGTTCTGGATTCAACCGGGAAATTATGATTTTCACAACATCGCTGCTTCGGTAACAGCTCTTGCAAAACGTCCATACCTGCAGACCCCCGACTCCAAATGATACTGATAATTACCGTTAATTTCACCCGTTTATTCAAACGGAATTCACAAGATATTCATCGCAGGGTTGTTGTTCCCGGTTAAATTCTGTTTCTCTATCGCGTTGCAGCCAATTGTAAAGCAATGGAACCTGTTCAGGCAAGTTTAAAATTATCATCAATATGTGATTGCTAATGGCAAGGGCCTTATACACCGTCACTCTTGAAATGATTGCACCCGGGAAAATTCTATACAAAAAAAATATAAATTTTGTATGAAGAGTTGAAGCTTTGTAATTTGAGGCTGTCTGACTTCTAGCATTATCGATGCCAGATAAACGACACCTGAATGCACATCGTTCCGACTATGAAAGCAATCAATGACAAAGGGCTTTTTCCCGGTTATGGATACGGGCCCGCTGAACCTGAGAGACCAATCGTTTTTTATATTGAATTGTACGAGGAAAGTTCCGCATATTATCTGGCAGCCCGATTGCAGAAAGAGCATTGGGAAGTTAATGTCATACCTGCCGGCTCCTGCTGGATTCTCCTTGCACACGCACTGGTAACACCTGATCATCAAACCATAGGTGATCTGTGTGACTACCTGTCGGATTTGTCCGAGTTCTATGGCGGTTCGTTCAAGAGATGGGAGCTGAATTCACTCTCATAACGTTACATGTCCGAAACAAGAAGTCCCTCCCGAAGCTTTACCGACCTCGTAGAAATCATGGCCATCCTCCGCAGGGAGTGTCCCTGGGATCGTCAACAGACACACGAATCCATCAAAGACCTGATGGTGGAGGAAATTTACGAGGCCATTGAAGCAATCGACAATGATGACCCTGCTGAACTGAAAAAAGAGCTGGGAGATCTTTTGCTTCACGTTGTATTTCACACCGAAATCGCCCGTGAGTCCGGACGCTTCAACATAGGTGATGTCATCTACGGGATTCAGGAGAAACTCATCCGCAGACACCCACATGTCTTTGCGGATACCCGCGCCGGCGACTCCGCCACGGTTGTTCGCAACTGGGAAGACCTCAAGATGAAGGAGAAAGAGCGAAGCTCTGTGCTCCAGGGAGTGCCGGATACGCTTCCCGCCCTGATAAAATCTCAGCGCATGCAGGAAAAAGCCGCTGCCGTGGGATTTGACTGGCAGACCTGGGAAGAGGCCTGGCCCAAACTTGAAGAGGAGATCGGGGAGTTCAGAAGAGCGGCACAGCGGGGCAACGAGGAAGAAAAGGCCGGGGAATTCGGCGATCTGCTATTTTCCATTGTAAATGTCGGACGGCTTGCAGGGTTGAACTCCGAAGACTGTCTGCGCCTGACAAATCGAAAATTCAAACAGCGCTTCCAGTACATCGAAGAAGTGCTGAACAAGCAGGGAAAGAACCT
>SKYY01000081.1 GCA_007127665.1 Balneolales bacterium
GGAGTGGGCTTCGGCCTGCTGGCCTACCGCTTCCGCGAGTTGCCGGAGCCGAAAAAGGAATCGCCGATCCTCAGCCGCGAATTCATGATGTTCTCCGGGGCCATGGTACTGTTTCTGTCGGGGCTGGTGATCATCCTCGGAACCAGCTCCCCGATCATAGGCCGGCTTTTCGTGGCCAACCCGACGCCGCCGGACCAGCAGTTCTACAATGACTGGACCCTGCCGTTCGGCGTCCTCATCGGCATAATGACCGTGGTCACCCAATATCTCTGGTGGAAACGGCACAATGCGGAGTCGCTCGCCTCGGTGTTGATCGCACCTGCGCTCATCGCTTCCGTAATCACGCTGACAGCCGTCGCCTGGGTCGACATGCGCAATATCTGGTGGATGGTATATCTATTTGCAGCCGTTTTTGCCGTGGCCGGGAACGGTCTCGTGATGTGCCAGCTGATCCGGAAAAACCCGCGACGGATCGGCGGCACGCTCACGCACATCGGATTCGCGGTCCTGATGATCGGATTCCTCGGGTCGGGGTACGACCGGCCCATGGTCGACCAGCGGACCCGCGACTACAACCGTGCCGTGGCGGCCGGACAGGTTTACGACGACGACGGCTTTCGGGTGAACCAGCCCATCGCATTCGTTGAGCTGGAAAAAGGCAAGCCGAGGCTGATCGACGGTCGCTACATGGTGACCTACCTGAGCGGCGCCATCACCGAGCACAACCGTCCGGGCGAGCAGGAATATGAAATTCTTTTTGAAGACATCCGCACGGGCCGATCTTTCGTCATGCGTCCGACTGTCTATCCGATGCTCTCCAACTCTTCTCCGGGAGCGGTGGAGTGGACGGTGGATCCGGATGTGCGTACCGGCTGGTTCTCCGACATATTCATGTATGTGGCCGGATCGGCGCTGGTGGATGAGGAAATCGACCGTATGAACCGTGAGAATCCGGGCCAGTTCCAGACCATTGATCAGCTTGGTCCGCAGATGGCCGATCATGATCCCGACGAGACCCGGGTGCGCATTCGTCGCGGCGGTACGGTGCAGATTGGGGATTACACCGTCACCTTTGATAATTTTATCTATGTGGATGAGTCCGAGCTCCCTGAAAACAGCATTATCGGGGTGAAAGCGGACCTGCTGTTGGTACATCGGGAAAGTGGTGAATCCAGGCAGATTCAGCCATTGTTTATCCTTGTATCGGAAGAGGAAGGGCAATACGCGTTCAATCCTCCCGAGTCGTTTGAACTACCGGGCAGCCAGCCGTACCCGGAAGGTGATTCCCAGTCTGAGACTTCGGCCACTTCGCCAGAGGACGCTCCCGGATATGGCATTCCCGGAAATGGCACGTCCTCTGATGTCGACGGGGCCGGAAGCGGCGTCGATGCATATGCCGGTGGTGACGGGATTGGCGACGATTTCGAGGTGCCTTCCGGATCGGTGCGTTTCAAGGATGTGCATCCCGACAGCGACGAAATCGAACTGGCCTTCCGCGGTGTGGAAGGGGAGCCGGAGCGTGAATGGATCCTGTTGGCGGCCGAACACAAGCCGCTCATTTCCGTGGTGTGGCTTGGTACCTTTTTACTTATGTTCGGGTTCAGTGTTTCCATTATTTACCGTTGGGCGGATCAAAAAAAGCGTGAAGCCCAGCAGAAAGAAAGCAAAGAATCAGGATCCAACGGGGTGGAAAAGAGTGAGTTTGATGTCACGGATGATGACGAGGAAATGCTCGAAGACCAGTTGGACAAGGAAGAGAATCGGGACAAGCAGGAAGATAAAGACAGGGATCAGGACCTCACGGATTTGGATGCACAACCCCGGGAGAAGGAGCATCGTACCCATCCAACAGAATTAAAATAATTAACAGCGAGCAGGCATGCGTTATCGATCAATGCGATACCCCTTATTGATTTTACTATTTGTGCTGCTGCCCATGGGGATCGTTTTTTCGTGGGATGGAGTGAATCCTGACGCCTTAAATTCGAATGCCCTTTATCCGAATGTCACGAACAAGGATCTCGTGGGCACGGAACTCATGAACACGGATCTCATGAACAAAAATTTCATGAACACGGAACTCATGAACAAAAGTTTCATGAGCACGGAACTCATGAACACGGATCTCATGAACACGGATCTCATGAACAAAAATTTCATGAGTGCGGATTTTGTAAAACCGATTCGTGTGGACTATGCGAATAGTGTAGTCTATGGACTTCAGAAGTCGACTCCGGGCATGTCGTCGACCGGTTTTTCGGAGACGGCACGTGCGCCCTCGCAGCTGGGGGCCATGCTGCGATCTTTTGTCATACCGGGATGGGGCCACTATTATGTGAACCCGGACAGTTGGCGGCGCGGTCAGTTGCACCTTGGGGCGGAGGTGGTCCTTATTGCATCTTACCTGGGGATCAGCAGGCAGTCCTATGTTCTGGAGAAAAACATGTACACGCATGCCACGGCGTTTTCCGGTGCGGACATCCGTGCGCAAGGGCGCGAGTTCGAGCTTGCCGTGGGCAACTACCGCTCGCTCTCGGAATACAACGACTTTCAGGAGCGCACCCGCAACCTGGACCGGCTTTTACCTGATGAACCGCAGTTTCGCTGGGAGTGGGAGAGTGACGCGTTGCGTCGCGAGTATCTTGACTTGCGGGGGCGCAGGGACGATCTGGACCAGCAGCTGCCGGCGTTGGCGGCCCTGATGGTGGTTAACCGGGTGATCAGCGGCATCGGCGCTTACAGCAGGGCCGGGGCGTATGCCGCGGGGCAGGCTTCGGTGCATGTGACTCCGGGTCCGGACGGAAACGGGTTCCGGACAGTGGTATCCATCCCTTTCTGATCTGTCTCCACTTGATCTGCAGCGACCTGAACCTGCTTTTTCCACCTGACTGGTACTGTGAACCTGTTTTTCCATCTTGCTGGTACTGCATGCCTGTTTTTTCCACCTGACTGGTACTGCGAGCCTGCTTTTTCTATCTTGCTGATACTGTATGCCTGTTTTTTCCACCTGACTGGTACTGCGAGCCTGCTTTTTCTATCTTGCTGATACTGTAATCATACTCTTTTGGCTATGCCGCGCTATGTGATCCAACTGGCTTATGACGGGACCGAATACTTCGGGTGGCAGAAGCAGCCGGATGTCCGCACGGTGCAGGGCACGCTGGAGCAGGCCCTGCAGACGCTGCTTCAGGAGGATATTTCGCTGTATGGATCGGGGCGGACGGACACGGGCGTGCATGCCGAAGACCAGTATGCCCATTTTGATGCGCATATCCCTGTGGATACCGGATGGTTGGCCGGGCGGCTTCGGCGCATGCTGCCGGAGGATGTACTCGTGCGCCGGATAAAAGAAGTCCCCGAGCATTTCCATGCTCGTTTTGATGCGCATTGGCGACAGTACCGGTATCAGGTGCTGCGGGAACCGGATCCGTTCCGGCGCCGCTATGCCTGGTATCCCGGCGAAGTGCCGGAGTGGGATGCCGTTGACAGCGGGCTGCGGCGGTTGGCGGGAGAGCATGATTTCAGCGGGTTCTCCCGCAAGGCTGATGATCTGCCCCATTCGAGATGCACCGTGCTTCTGGCGG
The DNA here is from genome assembly GCA_007127665.1 of Balneolales bacterium. Taxonomy (GTDB): domain Bacteria; phylum Bacteroidota; class Rhodothermia; order Balneolales; family Natronogracilivirgulaceae; genus SKNL01. Next base: position 3,585 of record SKYY01000081.1, read on the forward strand.
AGCGGGAAGTGACACAGGACGGGCTGGTGGTGGTACGGATCCGTGCAAACCGTTTTCTCCGGTCGATGATGCGCGCCCTGGTCGGCGGGTTGATTCATGTGGCGCAGGGGAAAAAAGAGCCGGAATGGTTCGAGAACCAATTGAACAAGGGCACGGAGCTGGACAATATCGCCCTTGCTCCGGCACACGGACTTTATCTGGAAAAGGTTTTTTATCCCGAGTCCGTTTTAGACTTGACTTGATATCGAAACGTTCCTTATCTTTGATATCTGAGTCAATTGAGCATCAATTGATTCCAACTGCCACTCCTCCGTAGCTCAATGGCAGAGCATTCGGCTGTTAACCGAAGGGTTACTGGTTCGAATCCAGTCGGGGGAGCTTGAAAAAAAGTGCGAGCTGGTGAGCTGTCAAAGCTACCGGTCTCGCACTTTTTTTTTTATCCATTCTGCTTTCAGATCATAATCCGCTATCAAGATGATGTGGATATCGCCCGCATTTCATCCTTTGAGCATGGATGAAATCATTAGAATCCGGTTTGGCAACTCCACTATCAAGTGAGAGCAATTATTCCGCTAGTGCTATTTTTCCAAAGAGAGAAAAAAATTTGCAATATGTTTAATAAATAGTATGTTGTGTCCAAGCATCTATAAACGGTTAGCAGAAAACTGCTTGTGAAAGTCGGCATGAATCATGCATGAACGACTCAGTTTCAAAATCTACAGAAATCTTTTCGGACCAGGTCATTATCACTGACTGGCTGTTTCTATCACATAGACGCTTTTGTGTATGTACATACTGAGTTTCAGTGGTGCCCCGAAAACATCCTTTTTGGTCAATCAGATCCAAAACTTCTTAAAAGGATTAACTGTCAGGTACGCGTTCGCCAATCAATTTGTCAATCCTGAAAAAACATAGTCCTATGTATACCAATACAATACGAATTCATCGCAGCATTTTGATATCCATCTTTTCCCTTGCAATTCTGGCCAGCGTGTCGCCGGTAATCGGCCAGGTGAATCCCCGGTTTATATGGAAGGATGGACCGGAAGTAATTAATTCAGCCGGCGTTTACGGCACGAAAGGGACCTCAAGTCAAACGAATATTCCCGGCGGGCGGGAAGGCGCCTTAACCTGGTATGGCGATGACGGACGGATGTGGCTGTTTGGTGGCCGTGGTTATGATGCCAACGGTAGTTTTGGTCTGTTGAATGATATGTGGTTCCGGGATCCGAAAAACGGAACATGGACCTGGGTGCACGGATCGGATGAAATCAATGAGGCCGGATCGTATGGCTTTCAGGGCTCGGCCCATGCCAGCAATGTTCCCGGTGCCCGGCGAACCAGCATTTCCTGGGTGGGTGACGACGGCCGGCTGTGGCTCTTTGGTGGAGAAGGACTTGATACAAACGGTGATTCCGGGGATCTTGGTGACCTGTGGGTCTGGGATCCGGATTCCGAACA
>SKYY01000157.1 GCA_007127665.1 Balneolales bacterium
CTATCGGGATCTTCCTCTGCTTCTTCCTTCAGTTCCTGCTGTTGTCCAAAAAGCAGGCGTCCACATCCGACAGGATCCTGGCCGTGTGGATGTTCGTGATCGGCCTGCATTTGTTCAGCTACTACCTCTACTATCTGGGATACTGGGAAAAATATCCGCACATGACCGGCATCCACCACCCCTTCCCCCTTCTGCACGGGCCGTTCCTGTACCTTTATGTGCTTTTCTCCATGAAAAGCGACCAGCGCTTCCGCTGGATAAACTACCTGCATTTCGGACCTGCGGCACTTTTCTATCTCTACATGATCCCGTTCTTTTTTTTCTACTCCACGGAAGAAAAACTGATGGTAAACCACGGGGAGGTGGATGACTATGCCGCCTTCATCAGCTTTTCGATATTCGCGTTCATCGCCTCTGGCATCGGCTATGCCATTGCCTCCTATCGGCTGCTGGGCTGGTACGAAGACCTGAGGAACCAGAATTTCGCCTTCAACGAATCGATCGACCTGAACTGGCTGAAATATTTCATCTGGGGCATCGGGATGATTTTCCTTATTACCACGATCGTGATCGTGCTGGAGTTGGGACTGGGAGTGGATTTCGGATTCAACACCGACCTGGTCCTGTATGTGCCGCTCGTCGTTTTCATCCTGTTTCTGGGATACTCAGGCATCAGGCACAGAAACGTTTTCGCCGATGGATCCAGCCAGGTCCAGCAGATCGTGGAACCGAAACCTTCCGGGGAGTATGTCAGGTCGGGACTGAAGGCGGAGCTGGCGCATCAGTACCACGGAAAACTGATTGCGCTTATGAACACGAAGAAGCCCTACCTCGAACCGAAACTCTCCCTCGGCAACCTGGCCGATGAACTGGGGATCACCGCCAACCACCTTTCGCAGATCATCAACCAGTACGAGGAGAAGAACTTCTTCGATTTTGTCAACACCTACCGTGTGGAGGAGTTCAAGCAGAGGGTTGCCGATCCGGTCAACAGCAATTACAGCATCCTGGCCATCGCACTGGATTCCGGGTTCAATTCCAAATCATCCTTCAACCAGGTGTTCAAGAGGATCACGGGCAAAACACCGACGCAATATGTGTCGGAGGTGTAAGCCTGTTCACAAAGCACAAGCTGGAGCCGGCAGTACCAACCTGTCGCGGATGCACCAACTGATGCCCGGAGCATGAGAAACGTCCTGAAACGCTCACACTGATTGCACACTGCCCCCGCTAATGAGCAGCGTCCAATCCGGGCGCAGGGAAAGCTTCACCAATCCGGGCGCAGGGAAAGCGTCCAATCCGGGCGCAGGATCATCTTCCAATCCGGGCACCGGGAAAGCTTCACCAATCCGGGCGCAGGGAAAGATTCACTAATCCGGGCACCGGGGCAGCGTCCAATCCGGGCACAGCGGCAGCGTCCAAACCGGCACGATTGGACACGTCAGGAGTCCACGCCTGCACGTCCCGACGACCAGAATATCCCTCCTTCCGATATTGGTCGCAGTTGCCACGACATCCGTGGAACACAAACCGGAAACCTGCACCATGATGAAGCATAAGAACACCCTCGAAAAAATCATCCAGTACCTGCTGTACGGGGTAATCTGCCTGATCAGCATTGCGATCATGGCATTCATTCTCTGGATACACATAAGCGGAATCCATGGATGAAAACCTCAATACCCGACACCTCTATACATTCCAATCCACCCGTAGCTGCAATCCTTTTGACATCATCCAGAAAACCCTCAATCTATTTTCATCCATCTGTTACCATCAATCCATTTCCATCCACCAGCTTCCATTGTTCACCATGCTGCATCCAACCAGTCTCCAACATCCAGCATTTATCATTCAACATCCAGCAATTATCATTCAACATCCCTTTAACAAAATGACACGACATACCATGACACGGTTCATTCTCTTCAACTTCTTATTGGCTGCAATTTTGATGCTCATTATTGTCCCGAAATCCAACTCGCAACCAAATCCCCTAACCTCACAAATCACACCAAATCCTCAAGCCTCACAAATCAACCAAACCTCAGAGTCACCCAAGGCCTCACCGATAAACCAGGCCTCACAGGCCAACCAAACCTCACAGTCCGCCCAGGCCACCCAGATCACCCAGACCATCAAGGGCACCGTCTATGACATCCAGACCAGGGAGCCCCTTATCGGCGCCACCGTGATCATACGCAACAGCGAACCCCTGATGGGCGCATCGACCGATGCCGGGGGCCAATTCAGCATCACCCGGGTTCCGCTGGGCAGGCACTCGCTCCAGGCAAATTACATAGGCTACGAGCCGGTGATCATCCCCGAGGTGATGGCCACATCCGCAAGGGAGGTAGTGGTGGATATTGGCCTGCGGCAGTCCATCTCCGAAATGGGCGAGGTGGTCATCACACCGGAAATCGTGAAAAACAAGCCATTGAACGCCATGGCCACGGTGAGTTCGCGGTCGTTCAGCGTCGAGGAGACACGGCGGTATGCGGGAGGCATGGACGATCCGGCCCGACTGGTATCCGCCTACGCCGGCGTTGCGGTAGGAAACGTCCAGAACAATGCGATCATCGTAAGGGGCAACAGTCCGAAAGGCATATCCTGGCGGGTGGAAGGGGTGGAAATCCCGACGCCACACCATTTTGCCGGGGGCAACGTCACCGGCGGGGGCATGGTGACCCTGTTAAGCAGCCAGATACTGGCCAACTCTGACTTCCACACCAGTGCCTTCCCCGCCGAGTACGGCAATGCGCTGGCCGGGGTCTTCGACATGAACCTGCGCACCGGGAACAGCACCGTCCACCAGCATACCTTCCAGGCCGGAACCATGGGGCTGGATATCGCATCCGAAGGGCCCGTCGTGCCCGGATCCAGCGCATCCTACCTGTTCAATTACCGGTATTCGACGCTGGGGCTGCTCACCGATCTCAATATGATTCCGACCGATCAGGAGTTCCGGTACCAGGACCTCTCCTTCAAGTTCAACATGCCCACCCGAAATGCCGGCACCTTCTCCTTGTGGGGGGTCGGCGGCATCGACAAGGCCTTAGAGCCGTTCCAGACCGATCCGCTGAAGTGGAATAACGACTGGGACCGGGTCTCTTTTGACTGGGGCATTGAAATGGGCGCGATCGGACTCTCGCACCGGATCCTGACCGGAAAAAGGACGTATGTCAACACCACGCTGGCCGCAACCGGCATCCGCAACCGGATGGTGACCCAGCGGCAGGATGATGATCTGGTGGCCCACGCTGACCTGTCTGCGATCGACAAATCGGGCAATCTGAGCATCGGCTCCTACATCAGCCATACATTCAGCCCGAGGTTCACCACACAGACCGGGCTGACCCTCAAACGGCTGCAGTACAACCTCGGCATCAGCAGCACCATCGACAGCGATCCGTCGACATACCGGGATGTGGTGGATGAACGCGGCAGCAGCAACCTGGTGGAATTTTACACGCAATCACGCTGGGACCTGGCGCAAAACCTCGTACTGAACGCCGGGGTGAACAGCGGATACTTTGCCCTGAATGAGGCCTTCTGGGTGGATCCGAGGATCGCGCTGCGCCTGGACCTCAACGAGAGCCATTCCCTGAGCCTCGGGTACGGCAAACACAGCCAGCGGGAAGAACTCAAGGTCTACCTGGTCAGAAATCAGGTGAACGGAAACGTTGCGCTCCCGAACACGGACCTGCGGCTCTCCGGGGCGCACCATTTCGTGCTGGCTTATGACTGGCAGGTCAGCGACAACATGCGCCTCAAGGTCGAGCCCTATGCCCAGTTCCTTTTCGACGCGCCCGGCATAGCGGACAGCTCCTTCTCCATGATCAACTACCAGCAGGACTGGGCCTTCAGCGACGTCCTGGAAAACAACAGCATCGGAAGGAATATGGGGCTGGATGTGACCTTCGAGCGGTTCCTGCACAAAGGCTACTACTTTCTGGTCACCGGATCGGTGTTCTCCTCGCGCTACAAGGGCGGCGACGGCGTATGGCGAAACACCCGTTTCAACAAGGGCTACGTGACCAATGCACTGGTTGGAAGGGAGTTTGCCTTCAAGGGCAACCGCAGGATCCTGGGCGTGAACACCCGGCTCAACTATATAGGCGGCGAGCGGGTCAGCCCGGTGCTTGTGGAAAAGTCCAGGGAACGCGAACTGGTTTTCTTTGATGAGACGCGGGCATTCAGCAACCAGCTGGCTTCCACCGTGTACGCCGATCTTTCGGTCACCTGGCGCATGAACCGCCCGGGATACTCGAGCATCTGGGCCCTGCAGGTGAAAAACATGCTCGGAAGGGCCACGGCGGAGGGATACAACTACAACTACAAAACCGAAAGCGTGGAGCTGGACGAGACTGTGATTGTGGTGCCGAGCATCAGCTATACGATCGAGTTCTGAGAATGATGCTGTCAGGTTCGCCAATCTGTTGCACGATCCAGTTTTGAGAATGATGCTGCCAGGTTCGCCAATCCGTTACACGGTATAGATGGCGAAAAGCCCGAAGGGATTTTCGCCATCGCGCCGTTCACCGCTGACGGCGAGGGCTGTTTCGGCGGACTTGACGGGATCATTAATGATTTCAAGACTGTTGCGAGCCTCGGATAACGTTTTGTGACCTCCTTCCGGGCCATGTTGGAGCTGGGCAAAGTGACCGGCGTCACCATAATCGACCGATTCTGAGCTGCCTGGGGACGAAACGACAAACCACTTAGCCTGGATAGACCTGATTGTTTTATACTAAAAAACACATTTATTGTTTTATAAACAACACTAATGTATTTTACTATCTAACACTATTACATTGACACCACAGGCTATCCATGATACTGAAATCAACACTGGCGGAAGTAGCAGATGCTCAAATGGGCAACCTGCTCAATCGGGATACGGGTCTGCCCAGGCACGCGACGGAAAAGTATCCGGTACTTGCATCCCACGCCCTGATTATTTCCGGGATCAGGCGTTGCGGAAAAAGCACGATGCTGAACCAATTGCTCCAGAGAAAGTTCGAGGACGCCTTTTATTTTAACTTTGAAGATCCGCGCTTGTTTGACCTGGAACGAAATGACTTCCCCCGGCTTGATGAAGTCATAGCAGACCGGGAGAGCCGAACGCTTTATTTTGATGAAATACAGGTATTGGATGGATGGGAACGGTATGTGCGACAAAAGCTGGATGAAGGATTCCAGCTGGTCATAACCGGTTCGAATGCTACCCTGTTAAGCCATGAATTGGGAACGAAACTCACAGGCCGGCACATCACTAAAGAACTGTTTCCCTTTTCATGGAAAGAGTTTTGTGAATTCAAGTCTCTCAGATTATCAGAAGCCTCATTAACGGCATACATGAAAGCAGGAGGATTCCCCGAATATGTCAAAACCGGAAACGATGACATTCTGCACCAGTTGTTTGAGGATATCCTGCTGCGGGATATCGCTGCCCGCTACGGGGTTCGGGATGTGAAAACGCTGCAGCGGCTGGCCCTGTACCTTGTCTCGAACGTCGGAAACCTCGTTTCCGGAAACAAGCTCAGGTCTCTTTTTGGCGTTGGGGCCACCAGTACGGTGATGGAATACTTTTCCCACCTGCAACAGACCTGGCTCCTCTTTTTTGTTCCGAGGTTCAGCTATTCCATGCGCAAGCAATCCATCAACCCGCGCAAGGTCTATGCCATCGATACCGGCCTGGTCAATGTGAATACCAAATCTTTTTCTGACGACCACGGCAGGGTGTTGGAGAACCTGGTGTTTTTATTCCTTCGCAGGAGTTTCCATGAGATCTGCTATTTCTCGGAGAAAGGGGAATGTGATTTTGTGGTTTTTGATAAAGGTAAAGCAAGAAACATCGTACAAGTCTGTTACGAGCTGACCCCGGATAATCTTGATCGTGAACTGAACGGCTTATTTGAAGCGCTAACCTTCTTTGAAATGAAAAAAGGCTTCATCGTCACAAAAAATCAGTCCGACCGTTTTAAACGGGACGGCAAAATCGCCGAAGTTATTCCCGTTCATGATTTTTTCGGTGGATGACGTCCTGCCGGCATATTTCCAGCCCTGACACCAGAAGGTATCTGCGGCGGCACATTAAATATGCACTTGTCAGTACCGGAAACTGCCCCTGAAACTGTCCCTGAAACTGCCTCGGGAACTGCCCCATAACCGCTCCCCTCAGAGCAGTGACGCTGCTACGGTTTCGCGGTTATCTTCCCGGCTGCTACGGTTTCGGGGTTATCTTCCCGGCTGCTACGGTTTCGCGGTTATCTTCCCGGCTGCTACGGTTTCGGGGCGATGTTACCGGCTTTTCCGGCAATTCGCGCCAATAGTGACAGCAGTCCGAACAGAATATCCTGCAAAAAATACGGCAAGCCGCCGATGCGCTGCTCATCCCGCGACAGCCACATCAGATGTCCGCCCTCCAGCAGAGGCATGTCGTTCTGGCTTCCTCCGTTCCGGAGTCCCGATTTTATTGCTTCGGTCATAAACCACTGAAAGTCAAGAGCCGGCTCCAGCGAAATGTGCAGCACCAGCGGTTCCTCCTTGCTGCCGTTGGAAAACGAATGGGCTATATGAGGCGGCGCAACTATCGTTTCGCCCGGTCCCAGCGTCACATCATCCTGACCCTTGATTCGGGCTATCATGGTTCCTGAAATTACATGAAATGTCTCTTTTTGTTTCGTATGAATGTGCGATGGCGGGCCATCACCGCCGGGTTCAAGCTCGTGCCTGAACTCCACAATCGCTGCACTGCTGTCCGGCTCACCGTAAAAAATGTACCTCTTCCTGTCCTTTTCCAGGTAGAGGTTGATCTCTTTTTTTGTCACTTCAAGTACTTGATCATTCTCTTTATTTACTACTGCCGGATTGCCTGCGGATTCTTTGTTCGTCATGTTTTTCTGGATTAGTTGTTACTCCGAAGTACTGTTTTGACCTGCTATTCTGTAAACCCTCAGGAACATGCCCATCGTGGCCAGGACAATTACCATCCGCAGATAGTTGGCCGCCTGCCATTGTGCGGAAGCCGCCGTCAACTGGTCCGTACTAGCCCCATCCAGCGGATTCAAAAACAGCACCATGATTCTGGGCAGAAAGTAAATGAGTGTAAACGCTTCAGTGAAGATCACCCCGCCAAGGACGGCCAGCATCCACAAATTTGTGGATTTCGGACGGTTCCACAGCAGAATGGTGGCCCCGACCAGGCACAAAATGGTCAGTGGTACCAGCACCTGGAAATAGAACCCCGCATGGGTCACCTGGAAAAACTCCCTGTATGCCTGCAGACTGCCGGGGATGTCGGCCGCCCAGTTTGGCACTTCCACGACGAGCTGATAGAACATGCCGCCAACCACTGCACTGAAAGTAATCAATGCAATGGTAAGGATTCCCAGGCCGGTACGAACCCGGACAGATTGTCGGTTCTCCGATATTTGTTTGACTGTCGATTTTTGCTCGTTTGCCATAGTTTTCTCCTACAGTATGGAATCCGAATGGAACGATGACGTGAAATTTGTGGAGCAGGTTACTCAGAAAATTGTACCTGGCGGACATTTTCGAAGTAGTGACCGTCAATGCCGCTCTTTCTTTTCCGGTACTGTCCGGGAGTCAGCCCCGTAAAGGACCGGAAGGTTTTTATGAAATGCGACTGATCGGAGAACTCACAGATATGGGCGATCTGCGACAGTGAGAGGCCGTTTTGATGAATTAGGGTCCTGGATTTAAGATATTTCAGATACAGGATCGTTCGCTCGGTACCCATCCCGGAGAGTTCCCGGAATTTCCGTGCCATGTGGCGCGGTGAGTAGCAGAGCCAGTCTGCCAGCCCCGAAACGGTAAGCAATTGTTCCGTTTTTAAAGTAAACAGGTCATTCAAAGCCAGCTCACGAGTATCCAGACGCGGAACCCGCCGCATCAGCCAATCTTTCAGGAGTGCTGACCTCCGGTGGAAGGTGCCCGCTTCGGCAAGCCGGTGCCACAGGGTTTGAATGGATGGATCCACCAGTGTCAGGTCGATGCACTTCATGGCAAACTCCCCGGACGGAACCTCAAAAAAGTATTTTGTCGCAGTAGTGTGCAGCACGACACCAAAAAGCGACTGGGTTTCGGGCAATTCAAGGGTGATGGGGCCCGTGTGGTACCCCTGAATGAAACATTTCGGGATGATGAAACCGGATCCGTACAAACTGGCCGGAAATTCCGTCTCGGGGGCAAAGTTGAAGATGATCTCAACCACTCCCTTCGGCACAATCACCTCCCTCCTGTACGGATTCTCCCTTGCAACCTGCCAGATTGCCTGCACCGCATCACTGAGCGGCTTCCCCTCTGGTATGTACATGTGGAAATCCATCCGGACACTGGTTATTACCGATATTACAGACACACAGGCGCATGATTATATCCTGTCATGTGAATTCATTCTGACCATAAGAATCAAAATTGATATCAACAGATGAAAAGGTGCCAAAGGCCTTTCCATTCAGCACTGCAAGACAGGAAAAAATAATACTATACGAATAAATAACAAATACTTGAACCATAATTTCGGACTGAAATTTGATGCCATGTGCTGAATGAATGACTTGTGCTTTGTGTTCTTTGACCTGTTGCATTTACCAATAGCAAAATACAGGCACACATAATGGATCCTCTTGCTCATACACTTTTTGGGGCCACGATGGCCGAGGCCGGACTCAAGCGAAAAACCGCGCTGGCCACCGCCACACTCATCATCGGGGCAAACCTGCCCGATGTGGATGCTGTTGCGCTGTTCGTCAGCCAGAATTACGCCCTGCTGGTCAGAAGGGGCTGGACCCATGGGATCCTTGCACTGATGGTTTGGCCGTTCCTGCTCACCGGTGCCATGCTTGGTTTGGACAGGCTTTTGCAACGTTGGCGATCGAGACGGAGCCGGCCACCGGCCGCATCTATGCCGGTAGACAGGCCGCCAATGCGTCCGGCCGTGCTGCTGGGCATCGCGTTCCTGGGCGTCTGGAGCCATCCGCTTCTCGATTGGGTCAACACCTACGGAATCCGCCTGCTGATGCCCTTCAATGACACCTGGTTCTATGGGGACACGCTCTTCATCATTGACCCATGGTTCTGGCTGCTGGCCGGGGCCGGGGTGGTGTTGGCAAGGTCGGAATCGTGGCGCGGGATCAGTGCATGGGTTGTGCTGGGTACGGCGCTCACAGCGTTGATCCTCCCAACCGAAATGGTACCGCTGCCCGCAAAAATTGTGTGGATGGCAGGAATTGCCGCGATTGTACTGGCCCGGTGGACCGGCTTGCAACGCCATGCCGCACAACCGGTTGCCTTTGGGCTGCTCATGGCCACGGTGCTCTACACGGCCTTCATGTTTGCCGGAGCGCGAATGACCGCCATGCATGCCCGCAGCCATCTGGCCGCCAATGGGATCGAAGCAACCGAGGTGATGGCCAACCCTCTGCCGGCGCGTCCGCTGATGCGCACGGGTGTGGCGGCATCACCGACCCACTACTATCTGTTCAAGATCAACTGGATGCGTCCCGGCAGCTTTGTCCTCACCCGGGAACCGGTGCCGATCGAAGCGCCGGACCCGATCGCCGAAGCGGCATTGCGCGCACCCGAAGTGCAGGGCCTGCGCGGCTGGATACGGTTCCCCGCCTACGAGGTTCGCCCGCTGGATGACGGCTGGCGGGTGTTCATCCGCGACTTGCGCTTTGTCTACCCGGAGCAGGAAAGTTCACCCGGAATTGGCATGGCCGTGGTTGATCTGGATGATGACCTTCAAGTGGTGAAGGTGCGCTAATTTGATTGAGCGCACATCTGATTGAGCACGCGCCTCATTAAGCGCACGCCTGATCGAACGCTATCCATATCATTACTGAAGCACTTCGGACTCTTTTTCTATGATTTCCCGGAAGGATGCGTCGAATTGATGCCAATCCAGCACATCCACCCGAAAAGGCAGGATGGAATTCTCAAAATCTTCCTTCAACAGGCGAACAGTGTCACGATCAAGTGCCTCCGGGCCGGCCACCCGCAGAGCATTTTGAAGTAATTCCAGGGCTTTTTTTAAACTTGTCAGATCTAATGCCACAATGTTGAAGTTGGGGATTTGCGGATAATCACGGCCGGACGATCTCGAACGACTCCACGTAAACCAGCTCGCATGCACCGTTTCCGGTGTCGGTGCGTGTCGTGGATGTCCTCCAACGGAACCCGCCCGGACCCTCGATATTTACCAGCTTGCCCGAAAAACGCACCAGGTCGCCCTTTCTGGCACGCATCATAGTCCGCCTGACATCCCGATCAGCCGGAATCATATGCATATTGGCGCTGCTGATCTCAATTTCCCGCTGTGGAACAGGCATTCTCCGGGCCCTCCAGATATAAAAACGCTTGAGCTGCCGGATCTTCAACTGGCTGTAAACGCTTTCGTCTGACATCCTCCCCCATCCCAGTGCCAGGTCCAACGGGGAAAGGACCGAACCACCGTCCCTGGAATACTTTTTGCGGGACAACACCCGGGCATGGACATCGAAATCGGCGACGGGCGTCAGAAAATATCCGTCATGGTTGATCGGAAAAGCTCCGGCCAAATCCACCTGTACCGGCTCATCCGGCGCCAAGATTCCAGCCCCGTAAGAAACGGCCCGCGTACTGCCGCACCAGCGGATGAGCACTGTCGCAAGCAGCAAACCTGCAAGTATGATTCCCGCCTTTTTCATAATCGCTCAATTTACAGTAACCGGAACAGGTTTGCAACCAAATGGGGCAATGTTTACGGCAACACACCGAACCAAAACATTATGAACCAGAACATTATGAATCAGGACAATATAAACCAGGACATTATGAACCAGGACAATATATTGTCAAAATAATTTATATCCTGTTCGGGGAAAATAGCCGTGGCAAAACAACGCGTTGACAACCCTTGGAGACTTATTTTATCAAGGTCATAGTCCGTGACTGCATAAAATCATCCGTAGAAAGTCGATAAATATATACCCCGCTGGCCATTACCGAAGCATCAAATGTGACATTGTAACTACCGGCCGTTTTGGGCTCATTTACGAGCGTTTGGACATGCTGGCCAAGAATATTATAGACATCCATCCGGACATGTGTGTCGTATGGAATGTCGAATGTAATATTCGTGACAGGGTTAAAAGGATTCGGATAGTTATGTCCCAGCTTGAAACTTTCAGGAGTTTCCGGCCCGGTTGAACCGGCAGTTACAAGTCCGCGTTGAAAGCTGATGCCATGAGGCTCGGCAGCCCGAATTGTAAGGCCTTCAGCAGAAGCCTCTACCGTCCAGTAACCGGAAAATACCTCGTCCATCGCGATTCCCTCTTCGGCCAGAAACGCGTCTATCTCGCCAAAGGTGAGGGTAAGGCCGGATTGCAATCCATCTTCGTCCGACGCGGCCTCGATAAGTGGTTCGGAAAAGGCGGTATCGTTATCCAATAACCAGGTATACATGATATCAGCCGATTCCAGTTCCGTAGCCGACTCCCACGCAAGAGCAACCTCGTCCTTGCCACTTCCTTCAACAACAATCAGATCTTCATCCTGCGGTGACTGCAACTCGAATGGTACAAGCAGACCTTCCGGCATCACATCAAAAGAACAGGTCACAGACTCCCCTTGAAGCAGGTCCAGAGTGACCAGAAAATCATCCCATGCGACTTCCATTCTGCCATCGGGAATATTGCATGATGCATCCAGCAGCTCCCATTCCCCTGAGGGCGCTTGCATGGCGATCTCGTATGTGCCGGCATCCAGCGGAGACAGAACCCGCGTATCGGAAAGCGAACTTGCGTCTCCGTCGTCCATCAGTTCAAACGTCATATCAGCATCAGGAACCTGGAATAAGAAAGGAATTCCTTCGGCTTTTGCGGTGCGAAGGGTTATCTGGATGCGGCCTTCGTGAGCTGCCAGCAACGGCTCCGGTTCTCTCTGAGGCGCCTGGACGATCAGCCTGGAGCTGTCAAAGGCAAATCCGGGCTCTCCGCTGAAAGCGACATCAAAGATGCAGTTGTTCAAAAGTGTCGGGTGGTTGATTCCCTGATCCCGGCATACTGTCTCGGCGGCTTCTCTTTCGTGACTCTCAAGCGACTCAATGGTCTTCTGTTCATCCGGCATACTGAAATCTGCAAAAGTGGTAGTGCCAAACAATGACTCATCCTGGGTGATGCGCCAGCTGTCACCAAAAGTCCGGTACAGGTCGTCAAATGAGAGCGGGCCGGCCAGCCTTGTGCCGTCCCTCGTCACAAATGTTGTACTCCGGTCACCACTGTTGCTGCCCATCAGCCCTTCGACCCTGGAGGTGTATTGGTCGGACAGGCTGATTTCGATGCCCAGGGCACGGTTGCCAACAATCGGGCGGGCGTTGCTCTGCCACACATCAACACGCGCACGGTTATCAGGCCACCGGACCGTCACGGTTTGACCTCGCCTGAAAATGGAACCCCCGTTCGGCAGGTCAATCCCTGCATCTCCATCCCCGGGCAACTCCTGTTCCACCTGATTCACAAACAGGTCGGGAAGCACAACGATATTTGACCCTATATCGCCGGACTGTTCAAAAACCACATGGTCGCCATTCACATTTATGGCGAACGCCGTATTGATGCTGAAATGCCTGATATTCTGCCGCATCTGCTCCATCCGCGCCTGTATTTCGAACTCATCATCCAAAGCTCGTGTGAGAATAAACTCTCCGACGGCATGAAAACCGTAACCCATGCCGTCAAAAGTAATGATGTGCGGATCGCCATACGTGCTGCCTCCGCCACCGCAGCCGTCACAAACCGGCGGATCATAATCGTCATCGTCTTCGGGCGGATCGCATTCGGGTTCTCCCAGGTTGTCGTAAGCATTATATACCCTTCTGAATGTATTTAAATTGTCCGCTCCGGCCGCCAGGGCAAGTGAACCACAGGTTTTCCAGCCGATCGGATTGGATCCACAGGCTACCGTGGCGACAAGGCCAAGAAAAGCCCCCCTCGCAAAATCTCCACCGCTTGGCAAAACATCCCGGTTCCGAAAGTCACTGAAAACTCTTTGTCTGGTATTACTGACATATTCATTATCCGGAGGCGAATAGTTTTCGTTTTCTACACAGCCACCCGAAGTAATTATCTGCCGATTAAAATGCTCCTCATTTACCCCGGACATCCTTTGCCCGGCATCCGGACTGCCGGTATTCAAATTGCCGCTTTTTGCCGCAGACATTCCTTGCGGCGGCACCTTCAGTATATTTTCCTCCTCCAGCGCATCCATAATAACCGTATCGATGTACAGGAACAGCAACTCCGGAACAGAGTTTTCAAAATCGCCGGAGAGGGTGAAAGGGTTTGTTTCCGGTGGAAGAGCCATAATTTCAGCACTGATCGACCTGCCATAAACTTCCGAGAGTTGTTGTGTTATGGACACATCGTTTGGTTCAATTTCCAGGCGAATCGTCTGACTATGTCCCGCCCGGATTTGGTACACCCACAGTGGAAGGACAATCACATCATCCGTTTCAAAATATGGCACCAAAGAGTCCAGTTCACCCTCATCATCAAAGTGCTCGCTCGCCATGGTTTCAGTCAGTTCCGGCGTATTGAAATCCTGCTCATTAATGGTGAAATCCAGGCCTTTGGGTATTTGGATATACAACAGGATATCATGTAAATCCATATCCCCGCTGTTGCCGTAATGTATATTGACGGTAGATGTGGAGCCTGCCTCGAGATTATCGGCTCCCTGGATGGAAGTCCATAATTGCGGAACCAGATCGTCTGCCTCTGCAACAATAAAAGCTTCATCCAGTACCCGTACCGTTCCATCGGTATCCGTAAGTCCAAGCGACCTGATTCCCGGCTCCTGACCCGTCAGATCAAATCGAATATCCATGGAACGGGATCCTTCGAGTATCTCGAGAATTTCTCCCGGGATGTCCGGAACTCCATCACCGACAAGCACAACCTCCATTTGATCGTTGAAATCGTCCCCGGTCAGTGTAGCCACCGTTCTGCCCTGATTGCCTCCCTGATCGGGGTACAGCCGCCAATCATGCGCTCTGGGATGGTTGACTCTCACCGTCAACCCGGCGGATTGTCCTGCGAGAGCCGAATCACCTTCCGAGAAGGTTATTTGGATATCATGCAGCCCGATATGGTCACTGCTGTAAAAAAAGGAAGCTTCACTCATTCCCCATTGCAGCGGAACTTCGCCTAACTGTTCGCCATTGGGCTGTAGGATGACGGCATCTCTATCAGACTCGAACTTAAACCGGGTTGTAGTTTCAACCGGCGCGGGATTGCCAAACTCATCTACCACGGAGATCACAAAAGGCTCGTTTTCCGTTCCGGATGATGCCAGATTTCTCGGGCCCGTAAGTTCCATCGCATAGGCCGGAGATGGGATTTCCGGCTGGATGAGGACGGGATAGCCGCCATCTGTGGACTGCCAGAAACCGTCAGGGTGGAATATTAGCCCCGGCATATTATCAACCGCATTTGTCCCGCTCATCTGCCCGGTAGTAAGGCCGATGAGGCCTTCGTTCAAACCCAGCCCGACACCGGTGGTCATCCCGCTGCTTTCCATATCCCAATAACTGTCCTGGATTGCGGCATTTTGAGTATTCGTCCCTACGAGTCCACCAAGCTGATTATCACCTGTGACTTCTCCGGTGCTGTATGATCGCTTGATGACTGCGTTGGTCTCATCGTCCTGTAGCTCATCGGCAGCATACGTGAATCTAAATGCCGTCTCCCTTCCAGATACCGGCAATTCAGAGCGCGCATCGATCCGGGCCGCCTCCGGATAATTAACACCGGGCGCTCCCGCCGGGTCAAGACCGCCGGACACCTGTGGACTTACGGTTTTGGAAGTGGCAACGGTGTATGATCCAACCAGCCCTCCCGATCCAAAATCCTGGCCGCTTGTAACGGAACCGTTGGCATAGGAATCGCCTATATATCCATCTGAAAAGCCTGCCAGGCCGCCGGTGGAACCCTGCCCGGAGGCATTGCCATGAGCATGGGATCTTGATATGTAGGCATTCACACTGTTATTGCCGGCCAACCCGCCTACAGCTACAGCTCCCTGAACGGTGCCATCAGCAAAAGAATCGAAGATCACGGACCAGGAATCATTCCATCCTGCAAGTCCCCCGGTACGATCTGCTCCCTGCACATCCACAGACGCATGGGATCGTGAGATCACAGACGGCCGCCTTAACTCATCCAGAGTCAGGTTAGCTCCCAACAAGCCACCCGATATGTGTGATGATGTGGTTACTTCACCTTCAGCAAAACTCTCGTGAATTCGGGCATTCAGGTTGAAACCCGCGAGGCCTCCGAAGTAAGAGGACAGGCCTTCTTCGTTGTCGATTTCAATAATTGAAACGGATGCGTTTGAATAAATTATTTCATTATAGTTGCCGCCGGTAATGCCTCCGGCAAAAGAGATGGCCGACACGGTACCGGCTACCTCTGACCAGTTAATCAGATTAGCATTGACCCCGGTCATCAAGCCCACATATGTTGTTCCTGTTACATCCCCCGTCACTCTGGTGTCATGAATATAAGCGTAACTCTGCGCCGCGAGTGCTCCAACGGCATGTCCCCCTGTAACATTCACGTCTTCGAAACGCAAACGGGAAATGTTGGCTTGCGGCCCGAGTACCCGGAATAAACCCACACCAGCTTCATCGGGGCGATTGATAACAAGATTCTTAATCACATGGCCATTGCCGTCCAGGCTGCCGCGAAAGGGCTCGTTGTCACTGTTAAACAATGATTCAAAAAAGCCGATCGGCTCAAAACCGAGGCCGCCATTCCAATTTTCCGTTTCACCGGCATCGATGTCGGCTGTCAGCACAAAATAAGCGTTGAGATAATCCTGCATCATCTGAAGTTCCTTCACCGTTTCGATTTGATAGGGATCATCGGACGTTCCACTTCCACCCGAAAAAGGTGTGGTGTCGGCAACGCCATGTGTCGATTGTGCAGTGGAAAAATTGCTTGTTAAAATAAAAAAGAGGATAAAAACACTTGAAAGAATATGAATACGGTTGGAGCGAGGGTAAAAAAAAGGCATAACAATATCAGGTACTTTGGGGTTTGGATGCTTTTTTGCTGTTAAAACAGGACACGTGAATAGTGCTGCTGTTGATGGACTTGTCTTAAGTGATTCAGTAAAATAAAAATTTACAATGATTTACCAAAAAACTGAACAAAATCAGCCTAATTGTATAAAGCGCAGAGGTTTTCAAGGTTTTTAGCTCTGTTTTCACAAAAAAAATGTCTCGTCAATGACACCCTTTTTTACATAATGGCGGTTTTTGGTATCTTTGGTACAATCCGACACAAGAATTTATCCAATGATCAAATCCTATCTCAACGACATCGAAAAATTTGTCATTATCGGTGATCGTGTACTCATCAAGCCGCATGAACTGGATAACCGTACCGAGTCGGTTTCATCCTCTTCCTGGGATACTCCGGGATCCGGCACAGGAATGTCTTCGCCGATGGAGCCGTACAGGCACAGCAGATCGTGGAGCCGAAAGCATCGGGGGAGTACGTCAGGTCGGGACTCAAACCGGAACTCGCGCAGCTCTACCACCGGAAACTGCTCGACTACATGAGCGCCAGGAAACCCTACCTCGAACCGAAACTCTCCCTCGGGCACCTGGCCGACGAGCTGGACATTTCCGCCAACCACCTCTCGCAGGTCATCAACCAGTACGAAGGAAAAAACTTCTTCGATTTTGTGAACACCTACCGGGTGGATGAGTTCAAGCAACGCATCGCCCAGCCGGCCAACAGCAGCTACAGCATCCTGGCCATCGCGCTGGACTCCGGATTCAACTCCAAATCCTCCTTCAACCAGGTCTTCAAGAAAGTCACGGGCAAAACCCCGTCGCAGTACGTTTCGGAAGCCTAAGCCC
>SKYY01000131.1 GCA_007127665.1 Balneolales bacterium
CTGCTGAGGTCCCGCACATATTCGAGCTTTTGTTCGGGTTTTTTCTCGAAATGCATGCGTGATTCATCACCAAAGAGGGGTTTTAGTGCCTCTTTTTCACCGGCGGTGTCACCCGAGAGCAGATGCAATGTGAATCTTCTGCGCAAACGCTCCATAAGCTGGACCAACCCGGGACGGTATCGACCCGATATCTCAAAAAACCCCAGGCAGTCGCCGTCCCGACTCACGTAGCTGCGTGTTTTCTCAGATTGGCCGGCAATCTGCTCTTCTGATACACCATCGGCAAAACCGGCATTGCCTACCCGGTACTGTTTCCCCCCGATGCCAAACGCAATTCCCCGTCCGGGTACCTCCTCAAAAAAATCGGGCATATCGTTGCCCGGATGGTCCAGATGCCGAAGTATTGACCGGCTGACCGGATGGGTGCTTTGGCGCAGCCCGCTGGCAAGGTGATTACAGGTCTGATCAGAAAGCGGCATGCCAGAAAACCGGACCCTGGCCTGCTGTGGAAATGTGAGCGTACCGGTCTTGTCGAAAATGATGGTATCGGTAACCGCTATTTTTTCAGCCACTTCTGCACTTTTCAAGTAGAACCGGTTTCGACCCAGAATCCCGGTGACCCAGCCAAGGGTAAAAGGCGTTGTGAGCGCCAGAGCGCACGGACAGGCAATGATCAGCACGGCAGTGAAGGCATTAATTGCCGTAGCAGGGCTCTGAGGCAGCCAGTAAAGTGCCGAACCAATGGCTATGAGCACAATTGTTGGAGCAAAAAACCGGCTGAAACGTCGGGATAGTGAGTGCAGCGTATCATCACGCTCTTCGCGGAATTCGCTGCGATTCCACAAACTGGTCAGATAGCTCTGTGACACCGGGCTGGTAACCACAAGCTCCACCCTGCTGCCCATGATACGGCCTCCGGCATAGACAACCTGACCCTTCTCCACCGCTATTTCGTCTGATTCGCCTGTGACAAAACTGTAGTCGATCCGGGCTTTGCCGCTCAGCAGACGGGCGTCGGCCGGCAGAAGCTCGCCGTGCCGCAGCACCACAATATCTCCGACCTGAAGCCGGATGGCCGGAACAGCTTGCTCCGTTTCTCCCTTTTGCACCAGTGTTGAGAGTGGAAAGTAGGAGCGATAGTCCCGGTCGAAAGAGAGCCGATCGAAAGTTTTACGCTGAAACAACTTGCCGGCCAGGAGGAAAAAGACCAGCATGGTAAACGAATCCATGTAGCCCACACCGTAGCCCGTAAGTATCTCATACGTACTGCGGAAAAACATGGCCAGGATACCAAGAGAAATTGCAATATCCATATTCCATTGCCGCTGTCGGATGCTCAGCAAGGCAGGCCGGTAAAACACTGTGCTGCTGTACAGCAGGACGGGCAGTGCAAGGATCAGGTTCAAGTGACCAAAGAGATGGATGAACTGGGTATCTATGCCGCCGGCACCGGCCAGGTATTCCGGCAGGCTGAACAGCATGATGTTGCCGAAAGCAAAGCCAGCCAGTCCAAGCTTTATGTAAAAGGCACGGTCCGCCCTGGATACGGTGCGTTTTTCGATACTGTCAATTTTCAGGTCCGGCTCGTAGCCAATGCGATCCAGGACTTCCACCACCTTGCGAAGTGATGTCTGATTCTCATCAAACGTAACAGTGGCTTCGCGTCGACTGAAGGACACTTCACTTCGTAATATTCCGGGAGCCAGGCGTTGCATGTGCTCCAATAACCAGATACAGGCGCTGCAATGGATCTGGGGAAGTGAGAGCGTGATCGTGCTCTTCCGGCCATCGGTGAATGAGAGCAGTTTTTCACGCATTTCCGGCTCATCAAGAAATTCATACCGGGCTTTTCGTCCCGTTTTTCTGCGTGAGATACCGGGCGTTTCCTCATCAAGAAGGTAATAGGCTTCCAGGCCGCTTTCGCTTAACAGGCTATACACAGCAGCACATCCCTGACAACAGAAATCCTTGTCATCATGGATCACATGACCCTCTGGACAAGGATCGCCGCAATGGGCACAACCTACAGCGTTATCAATGATAAGCTCTGCCAATACCAATAATGTGATTAAAGGACAGTTTTTACTCTAATAATTTGACGAAAGGCATCAACCACATGAATATGATTGTAAGCCCGCAGGACTGCATACAGCCAGCCAGTTGCACCAAGCTTACAAAATAATCGCTATCACGTAATACCTTTTGCGCGGCATAACTGCGTTAAAACAATACTATAAAGCCAATTTAAAATATTGATGAACATTATCAAATAAATTTTTTTTATCTATGAAGAATAAGATGAAATGACCATGACCGTAGCCCGTCCACACAGGAAAATGATTAAAGGCGTCATGGCCATTATAGGTGACCAATCGAATCAAAATTTATAACCACATAAAAAAAACTTGCGCATTCCCCTGGTGCGGCTATGCTTTCCCCTTGAGCATAAGGTTCCAGTACATCCACGGCAGGCCAAATTTTTTCAGCACGTACATGTCGTAACGCTCTTCGCTCTGGTCGAACGGAAAGGTGGGATCGGGTTCGTTGTTGTAGTCGAATTCCGCCAGCACCATTTTCCCGTAGCCGGTGACCAGCGGACAGGAGCTGTACCCGTTGTAGGATGTGTTCAGTGCCTCGGGCTCCTCGTCCAGCTCTGCCGCCTTGCGCAGTTTCAGGATATTGTCCGTCACTACCGGGGCCTGTTTGCGTATCGCAGAACCGGTTTTAGCCGTCGGCACGCCGGCCACATCCCCAAGTGAAAAAACATTCGGGTAACGGGTGTGTTGCATGGAATGGTGATCCACATCAAGCCAGCCCTTGAGTGCGCCATCGGGGATGGCCAGCGGGCTGTTTTTGATAAAATCGGGGGCGCTCATCGGGGGCACAACATGTATCATACTGTATGCCACATCTTTGCGGGTCACCTTACCGTCCTTGCCGGTGACGTCAAAGACCGCAATCCCGTCCTCCCCCTTTATCTCCACAAGGTTATGGGCGAAGTGGACCTGAATATCCTTCTCTTTGATCACCCGTCGCAGGGTTTTGGCGAAGGCCTCCACCCCGAACACCACCGAACCCGGAGAGAAAAAATGAAACTCCAGATTTTTTCTCACACCCAGTCTCCGCAGGGCTTCGTCGGCCAGGTACATGATTTTCTGCGGAGCGCCGCCGCATTTGACCGGTGTGTTGGGCTGTGTGAAAAGGACTTTGCCTTCCTTCACGGATGAGAGCACCTTCCAGGTATACGGCGCCATATGCGGCTCGTAAACACTGCAAACCCCCTTCGAATTGATCGCTTCGGGCAACCCTTTTACGGCACCCCAGTTGATCTGGATCCCCGGCGCCACGACCAGGTACCGGTAGGTGAACACGACCTCTTTTACCGTTTCGAGCTCATTTTCCTCCGGACGGAATGCCGCCACCTTATCCCTGATCCATGTGACGCGCGCCGGAATGCAGTCCACCATCGGCCGGATGGTCTCATCCATGTCAAAAGCACCGGCACCAACCAGGGTCCACGCCGGCTGGTAGTAGTGCTTGTCTGACGGCTCAATAATGGCGATGTCCAGATCCCTGTTTCTGCGGAGAAGCTGCGCCGCGACCATGATGCCCCCGGTGCCGCCGCCAACGATCACGATCTCATGTTCTCTGTAAGTCTTCATTTTTTCTCTTTCCTGTGTTTTCGTTCAAATTCTTCCACCGCCTGCATGTCAAGCTCGTCGAGATGGGCGCCAATTTCATGGGCAAGGATGGACATCAACCCGAGTGCTTTGCGCGTGTTTTTGTCGGACAGCATTCTCCACAAACCGACAGGTCCCAGTTCAGGGATTTCCGAACGGTCATACTCAAGGGCCGATGTCATGCCCTTGATGATCACCTCGGTCTTGGGTGACAGGAGGATGCGGTTGACCTCCGCCAGGATGGTGATGCCGCCCCGGGCCGTTTCCAGAATGGTCGCTTCCTCCTCCTTCATGGATTTGGTCAGCAATTCAAAAAGTTCATTGATGTTCTTGATGGTTGTGCTGTTTTCCTCCTTCAGTTCCGGATTGTTGCGTACCACCTCATCCAGGATGTTCAGCACCGCATCGAGGTTTTCGATCTTGTCGACCAGGTTGTTCAGGTTGTTGATCACCTTGTCGTCGCTCAGTTTCTGGACCAGCGTCAGATACTGGTGCAGGGTTTCACCCATGGTGCTGTCCTGATACATTGACGTCACCAGTTCCGGGAATTTTCGCTCGGCTTCGGCCAGGGCGCTGGTCAGCATGGCAATGGTGTCCAGGTTCCTGAGAATTTCGTTCAGGTTCCGGATCACATCGGGCTGATTGATCTCCTCTACCAGGCGCATCACCTCACCCATCATCATGCCGCTGTTTGATTCCTTCTGGATGGAATCGGCGATTTCAGGGGCCTTGTCGGTGATCATTTCAAGGGCCGACACAGCGGTCTCGAGCGTCCCGGCCTTGTCGATGATGTTGCCGAGCGACCTCATGACGTCGGGTTGCGAAATCTTGTCCAGCAGTTTCCCCGCCTCTCTCATGCGCGAGACCTGGTCCGATTCGTGCTGCAGGGAGAGCATCATTTCCGGTGCTTTTTTGATGAACTCCTCGAGTCCGCTCAGCGCCGTTTCAACCGTATCAATGCGGTCAAGAAGCTGCACGAGCGATTTGGCCGTTTCCGGTTCGCTCAGTTTCTCTGCAAGTATTTTCTGGTAATCCGGAGTGCTGGATCCCGAAGTTTCTGGCATGTTTCACCTCCGTCAAAAAATAAACCGGTCAAAATAAAGACCATGTGCGTATAATTTTCCTTAATGTACTGAACTGGCTCCAGTCTTTCCACTGGCATAATCCTTAAAATCAATGCAACAACCGGATGATTGCACAATTTGGCAACATGCAGCAATGAAAGACAGCCATTTAAATGGCCTGGCTTGCCTGGCACTCTTTTGGAACAACTGGTTTTCAGATTCCTGCTTCCGACCTGGTTGTTCCGTTTTTCAGCTTCTCAGCTTTTCATAGCTGGCTTCGAGATC
>SKYY01000033.1 GCA_007127665.1 Balneolales bacterium
GCAGGTCCCGGTCATCAAATGGAAACCAGCGGGTCCGTTTGATTCGACGGAAAGTGGGTGCGTAGAGGATGAGTTTTCCGGCCTGTGGGGCGTCCGGCCAAAGCCGCGACAGCGTGTTGCCAGGTTCACCGGTGGTATCTGTGGTTATTTGGGTGCCGCTTCGGGTTGACTTGCCATTCCGGGCGGTATCGTGCTCATCCGGTCGATACACGCGTGTCAGCCTGTCATAAGCCGGATACCCGGTTTCAAGGAAACGCTCCGGGGGTATGTTGAAGCGTGATGAAAACAGTTCTGTGACCAGCGGAGAGGATGAGAGGAAATGGGTGATCGGACGAAAACGGTATTCCAGGATCTTCCTGTGAAGGAAAGATGGCTTCTTGTCACTGTGCGGCCGCAGATATTCACCTCTTTTTGTAGGAAGGCCATGATAGGTCTGTATGATCAGTGCGTGCCTCGGCAGACGCAGGAACGGGTAATCGCTTGTCCCGTGTGTCAGGAAAACGGCACCTGCCCGTTGCAGGGTCCGGATGCCGGACAGGGAGTGCATCAACCCGGCCCTGTCGTCACCAAATTTCTTCCGCAGATCGCCCACCAGCTTCGGATTGCGGGAGAGCCAGACAGGTTTCAATACCGGGTGATCGCACAGTTTTTCAAACAGGATGCGTGTGTTGCCACGGTACCCATCCCCATGAAAAGATGTCAGGACTATTCGATGCGGGTCTTTATCGCTTTTTCCGGATAAAAGGCACGACTGCAGGCCTGCTGCCCATTGTATCGGATATGCGGTTTTACGGCTTGCCATTTACGCTGTGTTATGGCTTGCCATTTGTAAAAGCAGGGATATGATTTGTAGTACTGATTGCCTGACTGAAATCGGCAAAACAGCTGTTCACCCGCTTCAGATCTGTTTCAGAATCGATTTCATCCCACCAGGAATCCGAAAAGTCGGCCTTTTTCAGACGAATGGCCCCTTCATCCACAAGGTCACGGATGGCCGTCTCATAAAAACAGTTGACATGGCCGTCCGCAAGCTTTTTTTCAAGAGCAGAGTGAACAGCCCGCCAGGTTGCCAGGGAAAAAGAATAGATGTTTACCGTTTTATACAAAACAGTTTCAGAAGGGCCCGGGCTGTTGATGATGAGTGATGCAAGATGCCCGCAATCAGTGACCGTGGCGACGGTGCCGGAGTGCACTTCCGGATTGTACCGATCCAGGGCAATGCGATCAGGGCGGCACAGTTCAGAAAGTACTTCCGGTTCAAAGATCAGGTCCGACTCGAGGAGAAGGAACGGTTCATTCACATATGCTCCGGCGAACCAGAGCGTATAGATGTTGTTGGTGCAGTCGTAACGGTCGTTGAAGACGGTTTCAACATCCAGAGACGTATCGTACTGATCCAGGAATTCATCGATCAGTTCATGCCGATGCCCGGTAATGATCACGAAACGCCGGTATCCCCGGTCCTCCAACGCCTCCAGGGTGTGGGCGAGAAGAGGTTTCCCACCCACCTCCACAAGGCATTTGGGAATCTTCTCCGTGTGAGGACGCAGCCGTCTGCCCATTCCCGCCGCCAGCATGAGGGCAGTGGTGACCCGGTTGTCACCATTCAGACCGGTTTGTCTGTCATTATCTGTTGGATGGGATCGGAATGCCATGCTGATGTTTGTGTGGTACTAACAGTTTGCGTGGTGTTAAAAGCAGTCGAGGTGTTATAAAGCATGTGAGGTGCAAAGTGGTATATATGGAGCGAGCCATGGACATAGTCTAAACATGTAAATGCCTAAAAGTATACCCGGTAGAGCAGATTGACGTTGCGTCCGGGCTCGGGAAACAGCTCTTTGATCCGGGAGAGGTGGTTGTAATGTTCCTCGTTCAGCAGGTTGTCAACTCGAAGGGAGACGGTGTGCAGCAGGCCGGCGTGTGTGAACCGGTACTGGGCGTGCAGGTCCAGCACAGTAAAGGCGCCGGTCCGGGTCTCGAATTCGCCGAGCCGTTCCTGGGCTGAACCGTGGCGCATGCGGGTGCCCAGATTCAGTGCGCCCGGTGCCCAGTTGGCGCCGAGCGAGAGTGTGAGCGGCGGGATCATGGGAAGGGGTGCCGTGTCGCCTTCAAAACCGGTGATATCCGCTTCGCCTTCGTCCACGTTGCGCCGGCCGTAAGTGTAGCTGATCATACCGTCCAGGGCAATATTGTGTCTGAGCCGCAGTTCCGCCGAACCTTCGAACCCGTACATGAGTGCCTCCACGCCTTCAAACCGGTACTCCATGAGAGTGGGATCGGTACTGCTGGGCCTTCCGGTGTTGCGCGGGTAGATATAATTGGAGAAGGCGTTGCGGTAGATCGATCCTTTGAACCGGGTGCGGTTGCTGCGGTGTGACAGGAAGAGCTCGGTGCCGAAACCCCGCTCCGGATTGAGTCGCGGGTTGCCGATCTCGAAGGAATAGGCGGCCAGATGCGGGCCCAGAGAGTACAGCTCGTCCATTGTGGGCGCCCGGAAGGAGTGCATCACCGTGGAACCGGCCTGCCAACCGCGGCCCAGGTCATAGGCAACCGAGCCCGATGATGCCAGGCCCGTGAATGTGCGGCGCCGGATCTCGCCGATGACCAGGCTGGTGCGTTCCCGCTTTGGACGGGCATGGTGGATGTCAAGCCGCAGTCCTGCGTCCACTTTCCAGGCACCGAAACGTGCGCTCTGAATGGCAAATGCGGCTCCGGAAAGCCCGGTGGCATCGAGTGTTCCGCGATCCAGCACCAGGTAATCCTGAAATTCACCCCAAACGCCAACGGTCCCTTCCTCGAAAAACCCGAGGCCCTTGTGGCGTCCCGTGACGGACACATTGGCGGTGTGGGCGGTGTATTCGGTGCCGATAATTTCCGGGGCTTCAAATTCCTTGTGATGATAGTAGCGGTAGGAAAAACGGGTCTCTAAAGACTCGAAAAAGCGCCCGTCATACACGAATTCCGAGCGTGATTCGGCCTGGAGCCGGGCCATTTCAATATCCACGCCATCGGGATGTCCGCCGCCGGGATCGGGTGGAATGCCGTACCGGCTCAGGTAGGAGGTTAGTGCCAGGCCGGTGTAGCCCCAGGGTTGGATATAGCTCAGCGCGGCGGCACTGTTGGTGGACCGGATGAAGGTATTGTCAATGCGCCCGTCAGGGGTGTGATAGTCCTCACCGAAACGCCCGTTCAGGTCCAGGTTGAGCATGAGGTCGCTGGCTACGGGCATCTTGACGTTGCCTGACCCGGAAAGGCCGCTATTGACCGTCGAGCCCTTCAGGGAAGCGTCGCCGGTAAGTGTGGACCGGCGGGATGTGGGGATCAGGTCACTGACGACGTTGATCACCCCGCCGATGGCATTGGAGCCGTAGGCCAGGGCGGATGGACCGCGTGCGATCTCGATTTCATTGGCAGTGATCGGATCGATGGTTACGGCATGGTCGGCCGAAGTGGACGAAACGTCGCCGGTCCGTTCACCATCCTGCAGGATCAGCACCCGTGAGTCGCCCAGCCCCCGGATCACCGGTCGCGACGGCGCCGCGCCCATGGCCCGCTGGGCGAAACCCGGTTGGCTGGCAAGTGTTTCGGACAGGGTGCTGCCCAGGTTCTTGCGCAGCTCCATGCCTATCACCGTTATTGAGGCATTTTCCAGATGCGAACCACGCAACTCACCTGATCGCCCGATGACCTCAATGGTGCGTCCGCTCAGCGCTGTCGGCTGCATGGTGATCTCCAGTTTCGGCGGCTCATCCGAATCCACGTCAATGGTACGCTTCTGATCGGTGTATCCGATGCGGTGGAGGTAGAGGGTGTAGGTCCCCTGCGGCAGGTTGTTGATCTGAAATCGTCCCTCACGATCGGATGTCGCCGTCCGGTTAATCTCCTCGAGATGGAGGTAGACATAGGCGACCGGCTCGCCGGTTTCGGCATCGAGGATCCGGCCTTTGAGGGATACGACTTTGATTGCAGATGCTTCGGCCCCGGGCTGATCTGATATCAAAGGAGGAAACATCACCAAGACGGCAAGCAACACCGGGATCAGCAAAGAAGCACGATTACGCATTTATGCAGGATGATTTTATGCTCGGCAGATTTTTTCAAGCCAGTGAGAGTAGCTGCCGCGAGTCAGTGGTATGTTATTCAGTGTTGCGATTGTCAGTCGTTTTCGGATTCTTCCACCCTGACCTGGAAGGCGCGTGATGAGAAGTCGGAGTGCCCACCATGCCAGAGGTCGAACTCTATTGTTGTGGTTCCGACCCTGTTTCCGGTCAACCGGAACGACCATTCGTCGACAGCCGGATGGGTAATATCCAGCACGTCGGTATTTCCGATAGTATGACGGAGTGAGTATCCACTGCGCTCCGGAGTGAACGGTGTGCCGTCATCCCCCAGAAACTCGACGGTGATGGTACCGGTCGAAGAGCCAACCGGCACGCTGATGGCATCACCTTCTGCATAGGTTATGTTTTCTTGTTCCTGTGCAGCAATCATCTGTCCATCTTCCGAGAGAACGACGCCGATAGCCGAGTAGTGATCGTGTCCGCTGCCGCAGGCCCCCAGGAAAAGCAGGCTGCCAAAAAGTGTGAAAAAGAGAGTCGGAAAAGATAGTTTGCGTATCATGGTATTCAGCTTTATTTGTGTTTGTCAGTGATTTGTAAGAAAAGAGAAATGTCTGTTGGGTTGTCTGGACGCTTGAAATCTGATTTTGTCCCGGAATTCAGAGAAACCTTGTGGACGGGTTTTTTTAACAGGATCGTCTGCAAGAATAACCGGCAACAAGCATTTGCAGACAATGTCTGCAAGAATCACCGGTAAGAAGCATCTGCAAACAATACCAGCAAGAAGCATCTGCAAAAAAAACGCCTGATAGAGATGGGTGTCACGGGCTGATATCGGAATCACAGTTTTTGTGGCTCCGGGAAACAGAACGTGTCAAAACGCAGGTAACAGGCTGGGGATTTGCAGCTGTAAGGATCAGGCGGAGAGTGGCGGAGCCCGTCCGTACCAGTCAAGGGAAATACCGGA
>SKYY01000083.1 GCA_007127665.1 Balneolales bacterium
AGTGCATCCGGATTGTAACGCTGGTAAAACTCGAGAAACTTCAGGAGGTAGATAATTTGATGATCCCCCCAATATCCAATATAGGACCAGGGATTGTCCGGCTCTATGGTTTCCCAGTCAAAGCCACTTTTTGTAATGCGGTATGGGTTGTACCCGTCAAAGGTGGAATTGTTCAGGAACTTGAAAATCATCCCTTCAATGAAACCGGGATAGGCATAAGCCAGCGCTTCCCAATTTTGGAAAATATCACGCCAGTTTCCTTCATAGTCCAAAATCTTTGAACCGTCCTTCTCACTATGAGTATTGATGGAAAACTGGTTCCATGGCCGGCTTGGGTCCCCATGCCTGCGGCTGAACTTTAGAGGCAGGTATTCATAACAAAGCCTGAAGAGATCCGGATCATCAACTTTTTCGATTTTCTGATATAAATCTGTATTGCTGAAGCTTTCCTTCAGATCTGCAATCACATCCCTGTTTCGCTCATAAACTGTTCGCGATGCATTCCGGAGGTATTCTGTAAACTCATGCTTTTCGATTCGGTAATTATGATCAAAGGTGCCTCCTCGCATAATATTGAACAGCACATTTGAAAAATGCCTGGCATCCTTCAGGTGATCACGTGACTTTCGCAGTCCATCAGCTCCGGCTACGAGTGCGTGCAGCTTTTTGGTACCTTTTTGGATGTCCTCGTCGACCATCTTCTCAATGTCCGGATTTGTCAGGATCTGGTGATTCAACTCGGCAATAGCAGCATGGTTTTGATTGACGTTCGCAACCAAAGTCCATTTCCTGTCAGAACCAGCAGGCATACTGACAGATTTTTTTACGAAATACGCCCCTTTTTCACCTTTTACATCCGTTTCTTGCAAAATGGACCTTCCCTCACGGAATTCATTGAGTTGCAGAGAGGATAATAGGCACTGTGGATTTTCCAATCCCGTTGACCATGCAACATTCGCTTTCAGGGCTTCACTTGGCTCCGCTTTATCAACTATAATGGCGCTCAAGGCATAAATGGCCATGCCGGAATCAGCAATCAGTTCACTCCGTTTGTAAGCATCCACGAGGTTGCTTGATTTCACTTGCACATCGGGATCAACCCCAAATGGAAGGATATTCTGGATGCCGTCTATGATCGTCAGTTCATAATCCTGGCCTGATTGATTCAGGATTTCTGCTTTTCTGACAAATCCGAAGAGATTACTTGAATTCCACTGGTACCGGAAAATAAGGCCATAGTGATGGTTTATCTCTTCAAAAAGTATCTTGTTCCCATGAAAATTCTTGTACAGGTTGCGGGTCTTTTTATGTTTTACGGGGCAGCGCTCCGAGAAAGGCTCCCACAGCTCTGATGTCCCCCCGTTTTGTACTTTAATAATTGTTTTACTTCCGGTGGTTTCAAAAGACTCCGTAATTGTGTCATCAGTATAATACGGAAACAGGGCAAATTCGCTGTTTTTTCTTCCTGCCGTGAGACCACCGTTGCTTGAAATAAACATCCAGTGATTGGAATCACTTACAATGCTCATAAAAAATGGACGCATTGCATTGTAGTTTGATATCTTAAACCACTTCCCCCCTTCAAAATTTTCTGTTGTAATTGACAATGTTTTACAGATTTTGAGAATTCATTTAGACACTAAATAATTGATGGAAGGTTCAGCCAAGCGAGCATTCTACTCAGCATAAACTCTTACATAGTCCACTAACATCGTCTGAGGAAACGGGGTCAATTGATTAGGTGATCCTACAAATGTTCCACCGACCGCTACGTTCAGGATGATGTAAAACGTATTGTGATTAAAAACCCACTCATTGTTTCCTGTATCATCCGGGGTGAATGTGGCGTATTTGACATCATCCACAAAGAAATCAATGAAATCAGGTCCCCATTCAATCGCAAAAACGTGGAATTTGGTATCAAATCTGGTGCCGGAAAGCCGGAAACTTCTTGTAATTGCATTACCTGCCGAATAACCGGGACCGTGAAGGCTTCCGTGTATGACGGTTGGCTCCTGACCACGATACTCCATGATGTCAATTTCACCAATCTGAGGCCAAATAACCGATCCGTTGGAGTCATCACCCAGCAGCCAGAATGCCGGCCAGATACCTTGACCGAACGGCAGCTTTATACTGGCTTCAAAACGACCAAAGGTGGTTTCGAAGAGACCTCTGGTCAGGATCTTGGCGGATGTGAATTCAGAACCTTCATAGGATTCCCGGCGTGCCGTGATATGAAGCATGCCGTTTTCAACCCTGATATTTTCAGGCCTGTCGGTGTAATACTGAAGCTCCTGGTTCCCCCAGCCGGGTTGACCGAAAATTTCAACACCTGTGCCAATATCATGTATCCATCGCTCAGGATTGACACTTCCATCCACATCAAACTCATCCTGCCAGACCAGTCTTGGGAATCGTTCTTCAACGTCATTTTGATCGCTACATCCCCAAAAAAGGGATGTAGCGATACAAACGATGGCAGAAAACAATAGAGAGGAATATTTCAATTTCATCGGAGATGTCCGGTTAATGGAATCAATTCGCATCTGCATTGAACAGGTAGATATTGTCTACCCAGATCGTTGCTCCTTGCAAAGCCGGGCCTTCGTCAGAATCAAAAATAATCTGCCCGAGGTTGGTCCTGTTTGCCATGCCTCTGATGTCGACCAACACCCTGACCCACTCGCCTGAGACCAGGCCGGTATTGCTTCGAACTGTTGCAGAAGCAGAGCTTTCGTTTCCACCAACATCGTTGACAATTCTTGCCCTGAAAGCTGATCCCGACGGAACTTCATCCGGCAGGAAGATATGCAGGGAGAGGTGCGTCATACCACTCGCATCAATGGTTGATACATTCTGCCGGAACTCGATTCCCACAAAGTTGAAGTTCTCGTAACCCAGGATGCGATCGCCATCGATCTCAAAATCATTGGAGGTAGTGGTCTGCCAGGGCTCGTAAAACCCATTGTAGAAGTCCACCGGCACGTCTTCATAAACATCACTGAAGATGGAGATCACGTTTGCAGGATCCTCGGTGGGAGTCGGCGCAAAAATGAACTCACCCACTGATTCCAGCGTAAGAGAGCCAATGGCAGGTTGTCCGGCGACAGATGCCGTGATTTCAGCATCACCGGTTCCGAGAACTGTCACCCGGCCGGTTTCATCTACCGTAGCAACTGAGGGGTTCGAGGAGTTGAATGAAAAATATGACGGAGCAGCTACAATCGTCACATCCTGTCCATCGGCCTGATTAATGGTATAGTTCAGGCCGGTAACCTGAGTTCCTGACCCGATAAAGCTGGTCTGGGTAATATCCTGACCGTTAAATATCGAAGGACGAGGCTGTGCCAGGGTAGCCAGGTTTTCATACTTCAGCTCGTCAATCCAGAATGTATATCCCTCACCATCTTCGGGCCCCGCGGCATACCAGAACAGTCCACGGCTTTCGCTGAGAAATGAGGCATCCGGAATTGGAATGATGTACTTCCTCCAGTTGGTGGTGAGTCTCAGATTCCTTCTGGATACTTCGAATCTGTTGCCCAGGAAATCCTGGCCAAAGCCAATGTCACCGAGAGTCCCGCCTCTTGTTGCTTTGGCATAGAACGTTAGTGCATTGTATGAAGTAAGGTTTCTTCCTCCGAAATCATCCCTGAAAATCGCACCGGCGAATGCTCCGGCGGGATCTCCCACGTT
This sequence comes from Balneolales bacterium, assembly GCA_007127665.1. Taxonomy (GTDB): domain Bacteria; phylum Bacteroidota; class Rhodothermia; order Balneolales; family Natronogracilivirgulaceae; genus SKNL01. The sequence continues at coordinate 3,697 of SKYY01000083.1, forward strand.
AGGCACATCAAACCGCATGGAAGCGCCTCTGTTTCCGTAAAAGACATCCGAATCTACCGAGAAGGCATCCACTACGGAACCTTCATAGGGATAGTATTCAAGCCCGGGGCTAAAACTGTTAATGAAGACTTCAGGGTTGGAAGTGAGATCCGGTTCTGACAATCCATCAACAGAGCGTTCGCAGGCTGCGACGCTGAGCAGCAACAACAAACTTGCCGCCAGTACGGGTTTCATATTGTTTATGACTGATTTAATCATGCTGATTGCCATTATTTAAGCTTTATAAGTTAATCTGAATATATGTCCTGAATTCCCATTCATTGCCCTTGCCAAAACCGGGAGCAGTGGGATCGGGAACAGTCTGGCCACTGGCGTCCGTTGTAAATGCAGGAGCATAGCGGGGCGAGAACTCATCCAGAGTGCGATATGTGCCTCTCACACCAATGCGTGTTCGTGGCATGTTGAACCAATCCTGATTAATCAGTGCCAATGACACATCTGCCATAAGCTGCAACGGGAAGGTCAGGTTGAAGTCACGGTGATAGTCGTACGGCCCCCAGTCGTTAACACGCGCAAATGAATTTAGCATGATGTTCCGGTATATAACGCGGACATCACCGCCATAACGACTTATGGTGCGGGGATCACTGCCATTGGCCTGGGCATCACCACCATACATACGGGCGATAATGCCGAGATCAGGGCTCAAGCGTGATACAATCCTGGCGTGAACTTCCCAGAGGTCTTTAGCCGGGGGTGCACCGGGAAACGCAAACGTTGTCCGGCCGTCAGGAAGGATACCGATGGCTGCATCCTGAGTGGTGGGCAGGTGACGGTAAACAAAGCCGACACTTGCTGCGAACGGTGAATCTTCCCGGTAGTCATTGTTCCAATCGAACATGTAGGTGGCCGGAGTCGGGTCGAAGGTAATGAGAATCTCCCCGGCAACCATCTCGCGGTTTGCACGCACAACAAACGGATCATCGAGTATGTTTCTCGGACGTGCCGCTCCGCCTGCATCGGCTGGTATGGGGCCTTCAATCGGCTGCTGCCACATGAAGTTTGGTGCGATCTGGAAACTGCCCAGCTGATAGGCAATACCGGTAAGTACATTGTACTGGTTGCTGCTGCCGGTGTCTTTGAGCCGCCATCCGGTAAACGTCATGGTCTGATCATAACCACCTTGCGCTACAAGGCCCATTATGGCCGATTGCGCATACCAGTTGAAGTTACCACGCTGGAATGTGAGTTTGATTTTTCCACCCCAGTTATCCTCAGGCTTGATTTCATCTACAAACACGTTGTTGGACCCGTCGCTGTTTTC
>SKYY01000005.1 GCA_007127665.1 Balneolales bacterium
ATTCGACTGGTCAGAATGAATTCACAAGACAGGGTGTGATCATGCGCCTGTGTCCAGGCGCCAGCCCGGTCAAGTTCATTTCATGATAATTCGTCAAAGATACAAACCATTTAAAACAGATTTTCAAAGCAATCCTCTTAGAGGTATCTTTTCTGCCTATGGTCGTGGTATTTCTCATATTGCTGATCGTTGGCCTGCTTGGGGGGTTGATCGCAGGCCTGTTCGGTTTGGGTGGCGGCATCCTGTTTGTGCCGGTGCTGCTGTTCCTGTTTCAGTCGGCAGGCGTACCCGATCCGGTGCTCTGGACCGTGGGTACCAGCCTGCTCTGCAATTTCACGGCCTCGCTGAGCAGCAGCTTCAAGCATTTCCAGATGGGAAACAGTCATATCAGGGAGGGTGTGCTGACCGGGCTGTTCGGGGTAGCCGGCACGTTCGTCGGCCGGATGATCGCGACATCACCATACTACAGTGAACGGGAATTCGTCATTTTCTTCTCGCTCATTCTCCTCTATTCGGTATACCACTTCCTGCGCAAAAAGAAAACGCGGCAGCAGGACTCACCCGCTGACGAGACGGTGGTGCCATGGTACCAGTTTGTGCTCATTGGCCTTGCATCGGGCATGATGGCACCGCTGGCCGGGGTTGGTGGCGGACTCATCATGGTACCGGCCATGACCATTTTGCTCTCGTTCGGGTTCCGCAAGGTTGTAAGCATATCCTCCCTGGCCATTGTGATGATCACTCTTTCCGGGTGGATGCAGCTGGCCTTCCTGACGCCGCTCACAGCCGGGTATTCCGGATTGCATCTCGGCTATGTCGATTTCGGAGTGGCGATACCTCTCATCCTCGGCAGCTTCTACTCGGCAAGGCGAGGGGTGTGGCTTCTGAGCGTGGTGCGGCTGCGAACCCTGGAAATAACTTTCTCCGTTCTGCTCTTGTTCGTAATGGCGCGCATGCTTTACGGTTTGCTGTGAACGGGATCAAGAAAATTTCCTGTCCGTCTGGCCCACAAGGATATGCGTCGGATATCACTCCGGTTAACCCAGACTGCTGCTGTGATTACTCTTAAAGAGTACCCGCTCCGTGATCCTCATAGGATTCCTCCCGCTCCGTGATCCTCATAGCATTTCTCCCGCTCCGTGATCCTCAAAGCATTCCTCCCGCTCCGTGATCTTCATAGGATTCCTCCCGGTTCATGATCCTCAAAGGACACCCGGTATGGTTTGCATCAGGAAGCATTCTGCATTTCGACCGATTCACGGATCTGATGCTTTAGCACCTCCATATCAACCGGCTTGACGAAAAAGCCATGCGGGTTGGTCTCTTCAGCAATCTTGCGGGTTTTTGAGTCGGTATTACCAGTCAGATAGATAATTGATGGAGTAGAGAAATCCTGGATACGCCTTACCGTTTCGATCCCGTCTATATCTCCCTTGAGTTCAATGTCCATCAGGACAAGGTCCGGCTTCTCTTTCCGGCTCAGGTCGATAGCCAATTCTCCGCTTTCTGCAGTACCGGCGATTTCATATCCCATGCGGCGGATCTGTTTTTCCAGAAGCATGCAAATGATGTAATCGTCCTCTACCAGCAGGATTCGCTTCATTTTGATGTACGGGTATACGTTTTCAATGGCCTTGCGCAAAGTCTCCAGATGAACCGGTCTGTAGAGGTAAGCCACATGTTTGATGAGCATGGCTTTTCGTTTGAAATCGATATCGCGCACAGGCGTGATGAACACTACCGGTGTCTTGAAATCGGTGGTAAGACATTCAGCAACCTCCAGGGGGTTCTGCTTTCCGTCCAGCTCCGCATCCATTATTACCAAATCCGGCTTTAACTCCGCAACCCGCTCGATGATAGCCTCTCCAGCCTCAATCTTGCCTATCGACCGATATCCAAGGCGCTCAATTTGCTTTTCCAGCACATATGAGGCAATGAAATCATTTTGAATAAAAAGAATATCGATCATTGTTTTTGTCTTGAAGAAATTGAAAAGTACTTATACAAAATACTTTACATAAATCAGAAACTTTATTCATCAGAATATCGTCATCCAAAATGTACTCATTTTCAACAAAGGATAAAAACAGAGTGGATTTTATTATTAATTTCTAATATTTACGATTACTATGACGCAATTTCGTGAAAAACCGATACTATTGTTCGATGGTGTATGCAACTTATGCAACCGATGGGTCAATTACGTGATTGACAGGGACCCGGCGGCGCATATAACGTTTGGTCCGCTTCAGTCAGATTCCGCGCGAGCGCTTCTTGAAGAGCATAAGCTCAGCTCGGAGAAAATGGACTCCGTAGTGCTGATAGACCAGGGCAAAGTGTATCAGAAATCGGACGCCATCCTCCGTCTGGCCGGGTATCTCAAGGGACCCGTGCGGCTGATGCGGGCCGGATGGCTAGTACCGCGTACCTTGAGGGATCTGCTGTATGACCTGATTGCGCGGAAAAGGTACCGCTGGTTTGGCAGGCGTGATGCTTGCCGGCTCCCGGAGCCCGGAATCAAAGACCGGTTCCTTGAGATGAACACCCCCTCAGAGTCCGGCAGCCGGGAAAACACGTGATGCCCGCGCGCACGGCCCGGTTTACTATCCCGCTACACGCCGTACCTGGATCATGCGCTGCTGCCAGTAGGGCTCACTCAGCCGGTCGATTGTGACTCCGCGGGAAGTAGAGGCGTGCATGAAAAAATCGCCCCGCATCAATATCCCAACGTGGTAGGTTGTGCGTCCGGTTTGAAAAAAGACGAGGTCGCCGAGCCGTGCTGATCTCGGGGAAACCTGCCGGCCGATCTGCATCTGTTCTCTCGTAGTGCGGGGGATTGCAATTCCGTAGGCATCTCTCAAAACGATCTGGACAAAAAAGGAACAGTCAACTCCGCGCCGCGACCCGCCCCCGAGGACATAGGGCGTTCCTTCCCACTTCCGGAATTCCTGTATGAGCAGGGCTTCGGGATCCGCCGCTTTACGGGCAGGAGTGCAGGACGTTGACAGAAAACCTCCAAAAAGCACCAAAAGCAGCAGCCAAAGAAGAGTGGTCCGCGTGAGCACAGTTTATCGATTGAGAGTTTGGACGCCAAACCGGCAGGTTACACCGAAGCAGCCGGGACGACATCGAGCTGGTCGATGACACGGATCGCAGGATCCGGATTTCCCATCACATAAAAATGCAGACCCGGGACACCGTAGTCAAGCAACTCCCGGCACTGTTTGACAGCCCATTCCACGCCGATGTCCAATGCGTGTTGCGGACTGGCGCTGACCTCTGCGGTAAGGGATTCGGGGATGCTCAGGTGAAAGGCCTGTGGCAATGTCGTCAGGTGCCGTGGCGTGGTAAGGATCTTGAGACCGGGCACGATAGGCACCTGTATGCCCGCCTCACGGCACATCTCCATAAACCGGAAAAAGTATTCATTGTCAAAAAACATCTGCGTGACAACGTAATCGGCACCGGCATCCACTTTTTCCTTGAGACGTGCAATGTCAAAGGACAGGTTCGGCGCCTGAATGTGTTTTTCAGGATAACCGCCCACACCGATACAGAAATCCGTCCGCTCGGCATCTATCAGCTCTTCAAGGTAAACTCCGCTGTTCATGCGCTTGATCTGGCGGACCAGGTCCACCGCGTATTCGTTGATCCCGCGATCTTTCCGGACCGGCTTCTGATACCCCTGGTCGTCGCCGCGGATGGCCAGCACATTATCAATCCCAAGGTAATTCAACTCTATCAGGGCATCCTCGGTCTCCTCCTTAGTGAACCCCTTGCAGATCAGGTGCGGAACCGGGTCTACATTGTAGCGATGCTTGATGGCGGCACACAACCCTATGGTGCCCGGACGCTTGCGCCGGATATGCCGTCTCACCGCACCGTCCGGCAGCTCTTCGTAATAGGCTTCGGCGGCGTGGGAAGTCACATCAATGAAGGGAGGATGGTATTTGCGCAAGCCATCCAGCGTTTCAAAAACTTTAGAAACCGACCCGCCCCGTTTCGGGGGGATGATTTCGAAGGATATCAGTGGATCCTTGGCCTTCTCGTAATGTTCTTTTACTTTCATCTGTATCTGCTGCACCTCTTTTCTGTCTGCGGCACCTATGTCTGCTACACTATTGTGGACAAGTTTGTAAATTACAGATATTATACGAAATAGTCACATTTACCCAGCTTTCACCTTCATTGCACCGAGAATGAGAACTCTGTTAGTTAATATTGATCATGTTGCAACCCTCAGGAACGCACGGGGAGAGAAAGTCCCCGATCCGGTCGAGGCCGCCATTGTGGCCGAAAAAGCCGGTGCCTCCGGCATCGTGTTCCACCTGCGCGAGGACCGTCGCCACATCCGCGATGACGACGTCCACCGCTTGAAAAAAGTCGTCAAGGGCCTCTTCGATTTTGAGATGGCCGCCACCGAAGAGATGATGAAAATCTGTATCGACACCGGGGCGGACCTGGTTACGCTGGTGCCCGAAAGCCGCGAGGAGCTGACGACCGAAGGCGGACTCGATATGAAAAAGGTGCGGGACGATTTCCGCAAACGGGTGTTCCCGCCATTCAAAAAAGCCGGCATCGCCATCAGCCTCTTCGTGGATCCCAATGAAGAGGATATCGCCACTGCCGCCGAGCTGGAGGCCGAGGCCGTGGAACTGCATACCGGTACCTATGCCACTGCGGAAACCGAAGAACGGCGCCGGGTCGAGCTGGACCGCCTCCGCCAGGCCGCGATCCGGGCCCATGAGCTGGGCATGAAAGTGAACGCCGGGCACGGACTCAATTTTGACAATATCCAGCCGTTCCTGGATCACGTGCCTCACCTGGCCGATATCAGCATCGGGCACGCCCTGATTGCCGACGCCGTGTTCAACGGCCTTGAAAACACGGTCCGGAGAATGGCGGATATCATCTCAGGCTGAGGCAACTGTTTTTTTGGATGCGTGATCGCATCCACCCCGTTACAAGCAAATACAACCCTCCAGCTAATGCCCCATCCATC
>SKYY01000237.1 GCA_007127665.1 Balneolales bacterium
CCGCACGCATGCAGCCAACCGCATCCATGGAATACGGTCTCCGTCCAACAATCGGAATGCAGTTACGTTTTTAAAAAAAAGCGAGTAATTTCTCTGCCATGAAAAAAGTATTCCAGTTTCTTTTTGACTTTTTCACCGATCGCAAGCTCTACTACCTGCTTGCAGGGCTGATCCTTTTCGGTGGGATATCGCTCATCGCCCTTGACCGCGCCATTATGCCGGCGTACACCAACCACGGCCACGGGATTACTGTACCGGATATCACACGCATGCCCCTGGATGAGGCAGCCACCATTCTGAAGACACGCGGACTTCGTTACGAACTAGCCGCCAAAAGATCCAACGAAGCCTTCCCGCCCGACTTCGTCATCGACCAGACACCCAACGCGGGCATGATCGTCAAACCGAACAGGAAAATCTACATTACCATCAACACCGCCTCCACGCCTACCGTGGTGGTGCCCGAAGTGCAGGATCTTTCCCTGCGAAACGCCACCATCCAGCTGCAAAATTCCGGATTGCAGCTGGGTAACGTCACCTATGAATCGTCCCGCTTCCGCAACAGCGTGCTGCGCCAGTCAATCCCGTCCGGCCGGCGCGTTACCCAGAACACGACCGTCGACCTTATTGTCGGCGACGGACTTGGCAGCGTGATGGTCCGCATACCGGATGTCACCAACATGCACCTCACCGAAGCCCAGAATGCGCTCCGTGAGGCCGGACTGCGCGTGGGCTCTATCCAGTTTCAGGCAACAGACCGTGTCGCACCCAATACCATCCTCCGTTACGAACCGTTTGATCAGCCCAACGTTTACGAAGGTACCGCCATCGACCTCATCGTCTCGGTCAGCCGAAGCGAGGAAGAAGAGGAAGAAACCGGGCCTGTTATCATTGATGAATCGGAGCGCAACGACCAAAACCGGCCGGATACCGACTTTGACAGTGACCCGGAACCAGGTGCAGATCCCTATGAGGAAGAGTAAACCGGCCAGAAGCCCCGGTTTCAACCAACCATCAAACCCAGCTTAATGAACGAACTTTACAAAAGTCCCCTTCCAATCATAGCCCCGTCCATACTTGCAGCCAACTTCCGGCATTTGGAGAAGGATATCCGTCAGGCAGTCGACGGTGGTGCGCCCTGGATCCACTGTGATATCATGGACGGTCATTTTGTGCCGAACATCAGCTTCGGTCCTGCCATGGTGGAAACCGTGCGCAGCATTACCGATGTTTTTCTGGATGTGCATCTGATGATCAGCAACCCCGACCATTATATCGCCGATTATGCCAAAGCCGGCGCCAATCTCATTACCGTGCATATTGAAACCTGTGACCACATCCACCGAACACTCCAGCAGATCCGTGAACACGGCTGCCTGACCGGTGTTGCCATAAATCCGGGTACCGCACTTTCCTCGCTGAGAGCCATCATGCATGAGGTCGATATGGTACTTTTGATGACAGTGAACCCCGGTTTCGGCGGACAAGCATTCATCGAATACAGTTACGAGCGGCTCCGCGCCCTTCGTCTGGTGCGTGAGGAGATCCGGAGCAATTTTTATATCCAGGTGGATGGCGGCATCGGTCGGAGCAACGTGCGGGATGTCGCCGATGCCGGAGCCGATGTCCTCGTGGCCGGCAGCAGCGTATTTAAAAGCAGTGATATAGCAGAAGAAGTAAAAGCCCTGCGGAATGATGCAGCCTCTGGATATCGTTCTACGTATGTATAACCGCAAATTTCAAAAACCTTTGAACACTATCACAACGCAAACCAAACACCTGGAAACAAAATCTATTTTTATTGATCATGTGGATCCGGTCGTAATCCTCGGACTCAATGATCGCATCATCAAACAGATTGATGAGGCCTTCGGAGAGAGCCAGCTGACCGTCCGCGGCAATGAAATCAAAGTCACCGGACCACCCGAACAGTTTGAAGCTATTGAAGCCATCGTCAAGGAACTGATCCGCCTGGCACGCAGGAACGGAGCGGTCACGGAGAACGACCTGTCCACCCTGCTTGCCCTCCAGAAAAGCGACCGTCTGCTCAGGCAGGTGACCATTTCGCCGGACGAAACCCTCTTGTACACCACCACCGGCGCCCCGGTTATGGCCCGGACTCCAAACCAGAAGGTGATCGTGCAGGCCTCCAATGACAATGACATCGTTTTTGCCATTGGTCCGGCCGGTACCGGCAAGACCTATACCTCGGTGGCACTGGCCGTCCGCGCCCTGAAAGAGCGCCAGGTAAAGAAAATCGTGCTGGTCCGCCCCGCCGTGGAAGCCGGGGAAAGCCTGGGTTTCCTGCCCGGCAACCTGCGCGAAAAAATCGATCCGTACCTGCGGCCCTTGTACGATGCACTGGAAGAGATGATGGATTTCGACAAACTCGAAATGAACCTCAACAAGAACATCATCGAAATCGCCCCGCTGGCCTACATGCGCGGACGCACGCTGAACAATGCATTCGTGATCCTGGATGAGGCACAGAATGCCACCCAGACCCAGATGAAGATGTTCCTGACCCGCCTGGGCGTCAACAGCAAGGCCATTATCACCGGCGACCTGACACAGACCGACCTTCCAAAAAGTCAGCACTCCGGACTCAAGACCATCCAGCACGTCCTTGAAAAAATCAAAGGCATTGCCTTCGTATACCTTGACCAGAACGATGTGGTGCGTCACAAGCTGATTCGTGATATCATCGAAGCCTACGACCGCTACGAGGAAAAAATCGAGAAAATGGAAAAGGAAAAAAGGGAACTGGAGAGGCAGGCATTTGATGAGAAGGCAATGAAGCAAACAGAGCCCGGAAAAAGACCCGTGCCCGGCGGGAGAGGAGCGGAAGAAGAATGATTGCAGCACTTTTCGAGGGGACTTATACCGTTGGCGGCAAGGGAAAATTTGTCCCCGTCGCCCCTGACCAGCAAGCACGGAAAGGAGAATTCAAACTGGGTATCAACCCGTTCCTGATCCGCAACGCATCTTTCACCGCACTCATAGATGCCGGACTCGGTCCCTTCAGTAAAAAGGACCACTACGCCCTGATCACGAAAAATCTGGCACGGCACAACTGCACGCCGGAGGACATCCAGCATGTCTACTGCAGCCATGCGCACCTCGATCACATCGGAGGTCTACTGAGCGAACGGTACGGCACCTTTGATGTGACGTTCCCCAATGCCGCCATCTGGATATCCGGCAGGGACTGGCAGCGCTTTGTGGAAGAGGCGGACCGTAAAGACAAGCACGAACTGCTCCGATGGGCCGCCTATCTGGAAACACACGCCGATCTCCGGTTTATCGAAAACCACACGCCGGAACCGGAAGAAATCACTATGCAAACCATTGGTGGCCACACCGAGTTTCACCAGGCCATTTTTTACAGAAACGGATCTGAAAAAGCGATGATGCTGGGCGATGTTCTGGGACGTCCGGAAGCCATCAACCGGAAATTCACAGCGAAATTCGACCATGATGGCAAAAAAAGCCAGGCTGCCCGGGAGCATTATTTGCAAATGGCACTGCAAGAGGAGTACTTTATCCTGACATACCATGGCTTTAATGGTGCCATAGCCAGACTGAAACACTATGACAAAAACAAAGGCTACGATGTCGAACACATCACAACAGGGGTTGTCGGAAACAGCAGCTGAACAGGCGGCCAAACTGCTGCGTCAAAAGGGGGTCGGCTTACCAGACGCCACCATCATACTCGGATCCGGACTCGGGAAATTTACGAATGCCATCCAAAACCCCGTTGTTGTTCCCTACTCCGAAATATCAGGATTTCCGGAAACAGGTGTTGCCGGACACGACGGGGCACTCTATTTCGGATCAGTCGGCGAACGCAAAATACTCGCCTGGTCCGGAAGGTTTCACCACTACGAAGGCCATCCGTTTGACCGCACCGTGCTTCCCGTTCGCGTGGCCGCAGCCCTCGGATGCAATGTCCTGGTGGTAACAAACGCAGCCGGCGGCATCAACTCCCGTTTTCGCGTCGGTGACCTGATGCTCATAGACGACATCATCAGTCTTCCGGTACGGGTTAGCCCGCACACCCGGAAATTCCGCCATCGCTACGCCAACGATTCGCTTGTACATGAAATAATTCAACTGGCCTCCAGAGAGGGAATCGCTGTCACACGAGGCACATACCTCTTCTCAAAAGGGCCAACCTACGAAACCAAATCCGAAGTCCGCGCTTTCCGGATCATGGGCGCCGACGCCGTAGGCATGTCCACCGCAGCCGAACTCAACGAGGCAATCCACCTTCAGATGGCCTGTCTGGGCATCTCGCTCATCACGAACCTTGCCACCGGTATCAGCAAGGAAAAACTGGACCACAGCGAAATTGCCGAGGCCGCTTCCCTCCGGGAGAAAGACCTCATGGGACTCATCACAAGTATCCTCTCCGACCCGGAAACACCGATCTACAAGCCGGAATACCGCTTCAGGTAATTGTCCAGCTGTACCTTCCTGCGCGCACTGTCACTGCTCATGTAGCGGATTTTCCCGAATATCGGCCTTTCAGGCCCCCATGCCCTGTCAAACCGCCCGAAAATCCAGAAAATCCCGGAATAACTGTTGGGATCCCGCCCATCTATTGCATACTCGTTGTTCAGGTCGATCAGGTACTCCAGCGCCGTCTGCGGATCCGGTGTCCACTCAAGCACTTTTTTTCCCCACAACATTCTCAAATAATTGTGGATGCGTCCCTCCTCGCGCAACTGCCCCTGCGCCGCATTCCAGATCGGGTCATGAGTCCGCGACTGCGCCAGCTCCTCATAGGAATACACATGCTCCCGCGGGTCATCCGCATGATCGGACAGCGTCTCCCGAGCCCAGGACGGAAGCGAATCAAATTGGTCGTAATCCGGTGTGTGCCAGGCAAAGTGGAACCCGACTTCGCGCCACGTAACCACCTCGTCCAGAAAAGACTC
>SKYY01000057.1 GCA_007127665.1 Balneolales bacterium
CAGATCTTAAGCGGACAGGAAACATCCTGATATGGCAAACCTGCGCGACATACGGGACCGGATTGCATCGGTTAAAAGCACCCAGCAAATTACCCGGGCCATGAAAATGGTGGCCGCGGCCAGACTTCGTAAAGCCCAGGAACGCATGACGGACGCGCGACCCTACACCTACAAGCTTCGGGAAATCATTGCACGCCTGCTTGAAAAAACAAATTATGATCATCCGCTTTTCAGGCGCGAAAAAAAGGCGGGTAAGGTACTGCTTCTTGTCATGGGATCAGACCGCGGGCTGTGCGGCGGATTCAACAACAATCTGTTCCGTATTGTAGAGCACCGTATTCAGGATGATTTTTCCGAACATCGTAAAGAGGGGACCCTCTCCATGATCTGTTTCGGGAAAAAGGCCTATGACTATTTCCGCACCAGAAAATATCCGGTCATTGATCATAAAATAGGATTTTTCGAGCGCCTTGAATATGCAGATGTGCAGGAAGTGATGAACAAAATCATCGATGACTTCAAGGCGGGAACGTATGATGAAGTCCATCTGGCCTACAATGAATTCAAATCGGTAATTGCCCAGAGGCGCCGGATTCAGAAACTGCTTCCTATAGATTTCGGCAGCGAAGATAAACCCGTTCCTGCCACCAAACCTGAAGAAATTAAAGAGGAGGCAAAGAAGAAAGAGGACCTTTCCGATATCGATTACCTTTACGAACCGGATCCCGAAACAATTCTGGATGAGGTACTGCCATTGTTTGTTTATATTCAGATCTGGCAGGCTTCACTGGAATCTTTCGCTTCAGAACAAGGTGCGCGTATGACGGCAATGGACAGCGCCACTGAAAATGCCGGTGAAATCATCAGCGATCTCGAACTTAAATACAATCAGGCACGACAGGCTGCCATTACTACGGAAATTTCTGAAATAGTTTCCGGTGCTGAAGCGTTATCAGAATAATTTTGTATCTTGTGCTCTTTCGGAGAGATGGCAGAGTGGTCGAATGCGGCGGTCTTGAAAACCGTTGAGCCGCAAGGCTCCGGGGGTTCGAATCCCTCTCTCTCCGCTCACAAAGCTCCAATCCGGAGCTTTTTTTTTGCGCATAGCACACACTTGCACATAGCACACACTTGTCCCATGCAGAAAATCCTGATCACACTCCTTGCACTGGTTTTCCTGCCCCTTCCGGCTGATGTATACGGTGCCGCACGACCTGCCGAAAAAGATACAATCCGCATCACATTTGAAGAGTTTGCAGCCATAGCAAAAGAAAAATCGGCCAACCTGGACGCCCGCCAGAAGAATGTGAGACTGGCGGAGAACAGGGTGCAACAGGCACGGGCCAGCAGGGTGCTCCCCAATCTGAACCTGACAACAGCCCATGGGCTGGTTCCCGGTGTAAAATCACGTGATCCGAATATCACACCCGGGAGATACTACCTGGACCCCGATCTTGAAAATGACTGGGAGGACTGGGGGATCTTCACACAGGCAGAGATCAGTGGCCTCCAGCCTGTTTACACATGGGGCGCCATCGGAAATCTGGTAAGTGCAGCACAAAAAGGCGCCGAAGCCGCCCGGCATGAACTCGATGCCCAGAAAGAATCATTTGTCCTGCAGCTATTTGAGCTCTATCAGTCCGCATTGTTGATCACCGATCTGGAACGCCTGATCAGCGAAGCGAAAAGTCAACTGAACGAAGTGGAAAGAGAGCTGGAGCGCCTCCGCGAAGAAGGAGATCCATCCATCGAAGAAAAAGACGTTTTTGAATTCTATATTTTGAGGTCCGAGTTCGAAGCAGAGGTTGCCGAAATGGAACACACCCGTGACTTCATCCGCAGATCATGGAACCTCGTTCTGGCCGGCGGGCCCGATCGTGTATATCTCCCGGCCGAACGTTTTTTCGATCCCGTTCCGGCAACCATTCAGGATTTTGGATTCTATGAAAACAGCGCGATGTTCAACAGGGCGGAACTCAAAGGGATCCGGGCTGCCAGAGAAGCAGCATCCCATGGCCTCAAAGCCTCAAAGGCACAGTACTATCCCGCCGTTTTTCTGGGAGTTAGCGCCGGTTTTGGGTATACTCCGAACCGACCGCGCCAGAACAATCCTTTTATCCGGAATAACACCAACTTTCTGTCAGCACGTGCCGGGTTAGGCCTGCAAATGAACCTGAATTTCTGGCAAACCCGGAATCAGATAGAACGGTCTCACATCCAAAAGCGGCAACTTGATGATTTTCATGATGCCGCAACGGACGGCATCCTGCTTCAACTGAGCGACTATTACCGCGAAGCGCGAATAACCGAATCACGAAGGAAAAGCAGGGTCAATGCCCTTGAAATAAGCAGCGAATGGGTGCGGACCGAACAGATTGATCTGGATATAGGTTTCGGGAATGTCCGGCATTTGCTTGATGCCGTTAAAAAAAGGATGGAGCTTGAACTTGAAATAAGTCAGCTGACGTTTGACCTCAATCTCAGGATGGCACGTCTTTACCGATCTGCCGGACTGCCACTGAGCGAGCTCTTGCAAAATGCCGATAGCCGGTAATCACGCGATCCTCCCCGGCCGTTTTCCAGCTCATCCGTATATGCTGCCCACCCACATCCACCCATTTAACCACCCATTTAACCACCCATCCACCCAACCAACCAACCAACCATCCATCCATCCATCCATCCATCCATCCACCCAGGTAACCAGATCCGCCCAACTATTTATTCGTAAATCGCGTCCACCCATCCACCCAACCAAGTAACCAGATTCACCCAACTGTTTATTCGTAAATCGCGTCCACCCATCCACCCAACCAAGTAACCAGATTCACCCAACTGTTTATTCGCAAGTCGCGTCCACCCGGCAGCCCTGTTCACCGGTCAATCGAACCAATCCGGTTTCTCTGCGTATAAAAGTGTAACAAATAACCACAGTGGTTTCTCCGTTATCGATTCGTTATTCCATGTTATAACCTCAAAGTTCACCCGTCAACAATCCAGTTACATGCGGTTGATATCCCGAAATCAGAAGAAGCGCCCGAAGAACTAAAAAATAACATGAACTGAAATTCACTAAGTGCAAAGAACATGGCAGCCTTCGCCTGACACACACATGAACATGATCAAATCCTGCCATGTGAATTCATTCTGACCATATGAATCATAATTATAAACACATGAAATGCCTTCTTTTTTGCATCATCGGCCTCTTTTCAATGGCATCTGCTTTTGCTGATCCTGCCAAGGAGCAGGAGATCAGGTCGCTGCTTGAAGAACGTGACAACCAGATCAAGGAACTGCTTGGTCCGGAGAATACAGACTATACCGATGAACAGCGGGAGCAGCTGCGAGATATCGTAAATGACATGATGGACTATCGGGAGATGGCAAAATTTGCGCTCGCAGAGAAATTTGATGAGCTGAGCAGCGAGGAGCAGGACGAGTTTGTCGATCTTTTCTCGCGCATCATTCGCGACCAGTCACTGCAGCAACTCGATATCTACAGGGCAGAGGTAATCTATGAAGACATCACTGTGGATGGCGACCATGCCAAGGTGACGACAACTGCCATACACAACGAAAGGCGCATTCCCGTGCTTTATCGCATGCTCAACCGGGACGGTGAGTGGGTGATCACGGATATGTCCATCGATCAGGCGTGGACGGCCGAATCCTACCGAAGATCATTTCAGAACATCATCCGTCGCAGAGGATATGACGCGCTGCTCGACAACCTGCGACGCAGGGCGGAACAAGCCTGATGCCGTTATTCGATAGACGTGATGAGACCAAGTTTACGCGACTCCTGAAGGTACCTTCGGAAGCTTTCCTGTGCCTCTGTCGGCAACCGGAACCTCGGGTGGGACAGGCGGTCGCGGCCTCGCAGTTTGAGCCACATCCACCGGGTTAAATCACCCGAACCTTTGCGCAATCCGGCATAAAAACGTCTGCGGTTACGTGAGTCGCCCGGCAAAGATCTTACAACAAGCCACGCATATGAAGCATCCATCATACGTGCACCATCGCTTTCCCAAAGTGAAAGAAATGCACGGTCCGGATCGCGGTGATCCGACGGATACCGTTTGGATGGTTCATTTATATGGATCAGGCTCCGTCCGTATCCACCCCTGGGAGAATCGATGTAGGGGTGGTGAACCAACTCGGGATGATCTATATGCAGCAAGGTGCCGGCCATCCAGCATGCCCTGGTATCTCCATGCAGTTCCGCCATCTGCTGACGGATCCGGTCGGGGTGATGCCAGTCTGATGCATCCCAGTGAATGACGAACTCTCCTGTTGCTTTCTCCAGTCCCGCGTTTTTGATCCTGGCCGGGTCACTTTCATGACCTGTTTTGTCGCTGCCTTCCGTACCGACGCGAATGTACTGCAATTCACCGGCCGGAATGTCTTCAAGCAAAGGGCTGAGATCCCGGGACTTGTCGTCTGTGATTATGAGTTCTTTATCCTTCCAGGTTTGCTGCTGATAACAAAATATCGCCCTCGCAAGTTGGCCGGCATTGTTGCCCGAGGGCAAAAGACAACTGACAAGTGCTCGTTTCTGTTCCATGGGAACCCCGTTTAAATGGTGTGTTATCCCGAAGCGTTTCGCGAAGAATGTACCCTTGAAATCATTTCCCGGATAGCCGGGAGTGAGGATAGATGATGCAGATTTTTCTCGGCATGGGCCCGCGCCGCAGCGGATTTTCGCTGCAATTCTTCCGGATTTTCAAGCAATTCGGAAATCTTGTTTACAAATTCATTTTTTTTGACACGCAACCCGATCTTTTCGGGGATAACATCACTCTGGATGATATCACCAAAAGCGACGGGAGGCACGCCGCAGGCAGCCGCTTCGGAAATGGTCCTGGGATAGTGTTCCAGATATCCACTATGGAAGAACACCTTTCCCTTGTTCAGGTATGTTGGCAATTCAGAGTAGATGACCGGACCAAACCATGTTATTTCAGGATATTTTCTTCGGAACTGTGGAAGCAAGGGCCCGCCGCCGATGACACCCACTTTCCGTTTTCTGGAGAGCTCGAAGAGCGCCTGGTAGTTCTTGTAGTTTGAGATGAGACGGCCGGCTGCAATGATGTCGTGTGTTTTCTCAATTTCGGGATCCGGGGCAAAGTGCCGTGTGTCGACAGACTTTGGCAGATGGATCATCTTCTTTTCCGGCACGACAGTCCGCCAGAAACGGATAGTGCGTCGGGTAAGCTGCCGGCGCTGATACTCTGTTTCGTAAAGTATGGCTTTGGCATGTTTGACGATGGGATGATACCACTCGCCTGCGATAACGATGGCGTAGGGGATGCGTTTCGGGATGAGAACTTCCCTGACCAGCTGAACGCCGATGCCCCCGTCTACTCCGTTGATCACGAAGAGGTCTGCACCGGATTCCGAAGCCGCATTTACCAATGCCCTTGACGTGTGTTTTCCGATATTGGCATCCGTCTGATCCGTCTTGAATATCCGGACAGGAACAGCCGGCAGATTATCGTATTGCCATTCTGTTTCCATGGCCTGGTTGCCGCCCGCCCAAAGTTCGGAAGGATACCCTCTTTGTGATGTGAGGGCCGGCATCCACTTGTCGCGATTCGCCAATTCCACAAACTCATGTTCGTCAATCAGATCATGATAGACAGGGTAGCTTTGTACATAAATGATGTTCATGATTCCTCGACTGTAATCGAAGTAAAGAGATTCAATGGTTGTTATTCCCGGATTTTCTTATTCCCGGATGTAGTGCTCGGATGCCAATTGAGCTTTGGCGGTCGCCGGAAGCATGCGTGCCAACCGGAAGATATCCAATTATACGGAAGAGAAAAAAACTTGATTGTCCGTTGGCACAAGGCAGGCAAACAGGATCCCTGCGCCGAATCCCGGATTCAGGAAAAAATGCTGATCTGCGACTCCATCAATCACCTGCGACTCAATCAATCACCTGCGATTCCATCAATCAGCTGCGATTCCATGAATCAGCTGCGATTCCATGAATCAGCTGCGATTCCATCAAT
The DNA here is from genome assembly GCA_007127665.1 of Balneolales bacterium. GTDB lineage: Bacteria > Bacteroidota > Rhodothermia > Balneolales > Natronogracilivirgulaceae > SKNL01. Next base: position 6,018 of record SKYY01000057.1, read on the forward strand.
GATTGGCGACTCAATGAACGACAAAGAAATTATAATTAATCTCGACACTTCCATCCATTTTCCCTGTTCCGACATACTCGATAACCTCTCCGCCCAGAAAACTGCGGACCAGTCTCCGTCGGATCCCTCCAATCTCCTCCAGAAAAGAGACATGCTGAAAATCCTCCTGCCTGCTGAATACGCTTCGTTTTCCAGACCGGAAGACCACTTCCACATGCCGCGGCACAGAGCGGCCGCCCAACCGGTCAGAATCGAGTACCGTGATCTGCTTCGGCTTCTCAAGCAGGGTAGGTGAATTTTCACGGATGAGCGAGAGACCGATCACATCGGCACGCGACCTTTTTTTGGGGACAAGGTAGTACCCGATGTGAAAACCATTATCAGTGTGGGTGATATGACGGAAACCCTTGTTGACCACTTTGGATGAAAGGTTGGTCTGGAACGTGTGATCCATATAGGCTGTGCCGCTGACCTCAAGCGTGTCGTTATTGATGGCCACAATTCCGGTCACCTCGGCACGGGGGATGTGTACGAAAATACCCATGTCTTCACTGTCAAGGCGAAAAACGCCATCCCCCCAGGTATACCCCTGATGGATGTCGTGAAAGTCCAGATCCACCAGGTAGCTGACACCATCTTTTTCAGTCCGGAAGAAGATATGATGCTCGTATGGAAGCTTTCCGGAAAGATGGATGTCCCGCCCCTCGTGAAGTCGTATCTTGTTGCGATCCTCATCTATAACCAGATGCTCAATGGCAAACTCACGTGCCACATTGTAGTTGTTGCCCCTGAAGTTGGATACGAACAGCTTGCCACCGCTGACCGGACTTTTGAAACTGCCAAAATTGGCAAGTGAAAAGGTCATGTGCAGATGCAGATCGTTCTCAAGGAAGATGTGGTAACTCCAGAACTCGTTGTAGTAGTCACCGCTCATGGTGTGGGGAAGCATATCGGCCCATTCGGTCTGCCTCAGTTCTCCCTCAGGTACGCCTCCTTTGACAGGTTCTTCCTGCACGGCAGCGCCCGCTGCATAACCGACGCCCGTCATGGAAAGAAAAAGCACAAGAAGTGCACTTAAGCTAAAATACAAAGCAGGTTTGTACGTAATACTTTTCAATCGGTATTGTGGTAACATAATATCGGATAAATCAGAAAACCGGTTGACCCGGTGTAGCATTTGGATTCATACAATCGGAAGATTCACCTCAAGCCAGTATCGGTATCGGCTGCACGGTCATCTTAGGAAACGTTCGTTGGAGCGTTGTATTACGGTACCACTCGATCTTGTTTTAATTGGTCCGGCTTGTCAAACATGGATAACGACCGGCACCCGGCTTAAAATTCAACATTTTTTTGTAACTTCAATACCGATTTTTACTTAAACGTTTTTCCACTCAATGAGAACATTGCTCGCCCTGCTCAGGCCCTTGGTAATGATGAATTACCGCTACCCCTTTGCGGTGCTCTCCTTTTTTATTTTGCTTGCAGTCGGAGCCGGTTTCTATGCCACAAGGCTCGTTATCGACACCGATCTTGCCAGTTTGCTGCCGGAGCACTATGAAAGCGTGCAGGCACTGGAGCGGTTGAGGGACTCCGTGGGAGGGGAGACCCCGCTTGAAGTAACGATCAATTCACCTGATTTTGAAGCAAACAAGGCGTTTGCAGAGGCACTCATACCCCGTGCCATGGAGCTGTTCGACCCGCGGCTTGATGATTATTTCGTGAACCGGTATGAGTACCGGCGCGATGTTGAGATACTCAAGGATTATGCCTTGTACCTCTCCACCGAAGAGGAAATTGATCAGGTTATTGATTTTCTTGAAGATCGTCTTGAACGTGCCCGGCTTGAAGCAAACCCGTTCTTCATTGATTTTGAGGATGATTTTGACGACGAGGATGAAGAGGACGAGGAACGGCTTCGGGAATTTGAACAGATGTACAATGAACTCATCCCCTCGGAATATCCCGTCAACCAGGACAGTTCCAGCCTCGTTATCAGCTTTTTCCCAACCGGTTCTCAAAGCGACCTGACATACATCCGGAACCTCTTTCAGGCTTTTGGAGATCTGATTGCCGAAATGGAGCCGGCTTCCTACCACCCCGAAATGGTGGCTGTTGCCGGCGGGCGTCTCGAAAGGCACCTTATGGAACTGGACTCCATCATAAGGGACGTGGTTACCAGTTTCGGCTCGGGCATCACCGCAGTGATCCTGCTGGTCGGATTCTATTTCATGATCAAACTGATCATCAACTACCACCGCGGTCACTACAGACACCGCAGACATACCCTGTTCGACCATCTGATACGCTTTCCGGTGCCTGTCATGGTAATCGGCTTGCCGCTTCTGATCAGTCTCAGCATCACGTTTGCCATCGCCTATTTTGCACTCGGCACGCTCAATACCATGACCTCGGTCCTGTTTGTCATCCTTTTTGGACTTGGAATCGATTATGGCATTCACTTCTATGCACGGTACCTTGAAAAAAGATCTGCCGGGGAAAATGTCCGCAATGCACTTCTGCATACTTACGACAGCACCGGCGCAGCCATCATGACCAGTGCCACAACTACAGCAGTCGCGCTTTTTGTACTTGTCATTGCCGATTTCCGCGGCTTCTCCGAGTTCGGGTTCATTTCTGGAACTGGAATAGTGCTCGCATACCTCTCCATGCTCTTCATCCTGCCGGCCATCATTGTCGTTTTTGAACGCTACCGCCTGATCCTGATCAACAAAAACCTCTACCCGACGCACACGAAGTCCGGCGAAGCAGCACCGTTTCCATTTGCGCGTACCATATTTATTGCCGGAACGTTCATCGTCGCTCTGGTCCTTTTCAACACCGATAAACTCTATTTCGAATACAACTTTGGCAAACTGGAACCTGAGTTTCCAAAATTCGAGGAGTACAGGGAGCTTCGGGGGGATATAGACCAGGCAACCGGGCGACGCAACCCCGCCTACATTCTGGCGGACACTGATGAAGAAGTCCGGCTCATACTGGAAACCATCCGTGAAAAGAAAAAAACCAATCCCGAAACCACCATCCTCGCCGTTGAAGCCCTTCAGGAACGTTTTCCCGTCAACCAGGCCGAAGAAGAGATAAAACTTGCCAAAATTGCCGAAATCAGGGATTTGCTGGACGACCCCTTCATGCAGGACGTGGAAGGCGAATACATCGACATATTGCAGCGGGCATCCCGGGTGAGAGAGCCCCTGCGCCTGGATGATGTGCCGGACTTCCTCAAAAACAGGTTTGTCACCAGGGACGGAGAAATAGGCCGCTTCGTCATGGTCTATCCCGCAGTCGGCCTGTCTGACGGAAGAAATTCCATCGCCTTCAAAAACGAAATAGGAGTTATCGAAACCAGGGACGGCCGTACCTACCACGCTGCCAGCACATCTATCGTTGCCGCCGAAATGCTGGAACTGATGAGGGACGAAAGCCCCTACATGGTTGCGGCGACCTTCATTATGATTTTCATACTGGTCTATATCGGATTCCGTTCCTTCCGCTGGACCATAATTGCCATGCTTCCACTGCTTATTGGCCTGAGCTGGACCTTCGGTGCCATGATCATACTCGGCCTGTCATTCAACATGTACAACCTCGTCGTGCTGCCTGCCATTCTGGGCATCGGCAACGACAACGGAGTCCACCTGGCAAGCCGCTACAGAGAGGAGGGAAGAAAAAGCATGTCTGCGGTATTGAAGAGCACAGGGCAGCACATAACCATCGGATCCTTCACCACCATGCTCGGATTTGCAGGCCTTCTGCTCACCAACCACCCGGGACTTACATCCATCGGTGTTCTGGCCGTTGTGGGAATCGGACTCACCCTGTTTTCCGCCCTGACTTACCTGCCGTCACTGGTACAACTTTTGGAAAACAAGGGATGGATCAGATTCTGATACAGGTTCACTCTGCCAGCCCTGCAACGACAGACCGATACCACAAGTCTGATTCACCGTCATGATCACCGACACGCCAGCCATTGTCTTTAAAACAGTTTCTTTCAGTGAAAGCAGCCTTATTGTAACTCTGCTTAGCGAAAAGCACGGAAAAATCGCTGTAATGGCGCGTGGAGCCAGGCGTAACAAAAACAGGTTCGGCGGCCTGCTTCAGCCCGGAGCCATTCTTGAGGCATCCTACTATCACAAATCAACCCGGGAAGTCCAGAACCTGCGTGATGTATCCCAGAAACAACCGACCTGGCGTATCCAACAGGATATGGAGAAGCTGGCCATCGGCCTGGCCGCACTGGAACTGGCCGAGCAGCTCTGTCATGAATATGAACCGATGCCGGAGATGTACCGGTTCCTTGCCGGGTTTCTTGCCTGGCTGCATGAAACCGACAGCAGCCCCAGGTTTCTGTTTCCTTATATCCAGTTCCGGATGGCACAGATCAGCGGTATTGGAATTTCCCTGCAACTCACGGAGTATGGGGAACACAAGCAATCCTCTTTGGTACCGCGTACCCGGGATTCTTCCGATTTCCGGGAAAACCACACCGTAGAAAACCACACCGTGAATGAACCGAAACAGGAATTCCCATGTTACCTGAACGTGGAGAGCGGGGCTGTCGCAGTAAAGCCCGATAACGGCCTCAGTTTTGGTCTCACAAAATCTCAGAGCGAATATTTTCGTTATATTGCTGATGGTAATAAGTCGAGGCTTCTGAACACCGATTTTCCCGTCCCCGATATTAAACATCTGATCCATCATCTGGATGCCTACTTTCAGTTCCATCTGGAAGGCATCAGAGGAAGAAGGTCAGACGCTATTTTTGAACAAATTCTCTGATACGCATGCCACTGCATCAAAAACTGCTTACCGGCGTTCTAATCCTGCTTACCGGCATGCTGCTGGGCGTTCTCATGATGATCATGCGGGGTAACTGGATTCCACCCGAACGGGTCCAGGTACGCTATACGGAGGTCCTGAGAAGTGCTCCCTCAACCGACTCAATTACCGCTCCGGCATTTTCCGGGCCGACCACACTCTTCCGTGATATCGCAGAAAATGTGATCCCCACCGTGGTTTATATCGAAACGGAAATTGCAATGCGGCAGGCCATGCCCGATGATGAACATCACAATTTTGAAAACCAGTTCTGGGACAGGTTTCTCCCCAGAAGAAGGGCTCAAAGCATAGGTTCCGGCGTCCTGATATCCAACGACGGCTTTATACTCACCAATCATCACGTTATTCAGGGTGCGGACAATCGGATAAGAGTCACGACACATGACCGCAGAGAATTCCAGGCCTCCGTGGTGGGAAGCGATCCTTCAACCGACCTTGCCGTCATCAGAATAGAAACAAACGATGCAAAACCGATCGTAATCGGCAACTCCGACTACGTTAACATCGGCGACTGGGTGATGGCAATCGGTAATCCCTTCCGGCTGCGATCCACCGTAACCGCCGGTATCGTTAGTGCCGTCGGTCGCGATGTGGATATCATTACCGACAGGATGCGCATCGAAAGCTTCATCCAGACCGATGCCGCCATCAACCGGGGCAATAGCGGTGGCCCTCTGGTCAATACCATGGGCGAACTGATCGGAATCAACACGGCCATTGCCTCGGAAAGTGGAACATATCAGGGATATGGTTTTGCCGTACCCGTAAACATGGCCATGAAAATCGGGCAGGACATGATCGAATTCGGTTCTGTGCAAAGGGCCTTTCTTGGAGTTGAGATCGCCTCCCTCGGGTACGAACGGGCGCGCAGATATGGATTGAGCAGTGTGAGCGGCGTGGAAGTGCGCAACGTTGTACCGCAGGGTAGTGCGGACCTTGGCGGACTCAGAAGGGGAGACGTGATTCTGGCTGTGAATGATTTTCCTGTTGACGCCGCAAACCGTCTTCAGGAGCGCATTGCCTTGATGCGTCCCGGCGAGGAAGCGAAACTCAGAGTTTGGCGCGATAAAAGACAGCAGGAGCTGCGGATCCAGCTTTTGGGACTTGAAGATGAAGCCATACGGGAATGGGCGAGTGCAACACCTGCACAACCGCAACCGCTGGAGTTCGAACAAGAAGCGGACTCAGGTGTGCCCCAGAGATCATTCGATGCCGGATTTACACTGGCTGAACTGGCCGTTTTGGAGGAAATGTCCCGATATGAACTTTTCGTCGTACGCGTAGAACCCGGAAGCAGCTCCCATGATGCCGGGATCAGGGAAGAAGATGTGATTACCCATATTGAAGATTCACCCGTTAATTCACTTGATGAGTTCACGTCATCCTGGCAAAAAAAGAGCGGCCGGGAAGTTTCGCTCCGTATTGTAAGAAACACCCGCACACTTGATGTCATTATTCCTGCAAACTGACAAGGGATCTAAACGACGCAGAGCAGATCTTTCCCGGAACACAACAGCTACAGCAACGTTACACCCAAGACATGCAACAACATCTCCCCGTTCTCCTCATACTGTGCCTGAGTCCTTTTCTTTTCCAGTCCTGTGCACAGTTGCGGGAAACTATAGCCGATGAAGAGGAAACAGCAATAAATGAAGTTGTAAAAGCCACGGAAGAGCCTGAGGAAATCACCGGTCTGCCCGAATGGCACAACCCATTGAACCCCGTTCAGATAACCGGAGATTCACTCATTATTTCAGCTGCTGCCGTTGCCGCTGATTCCTCCGATGCAAAGGCCATCGCAGAATTGTCACTCGCGGAGTACAGGAATAAAGGCCTCACCGATATCCTTTTTCTTTTGCTGGATGAGGAGGGGGTGGATGTACTTGAAGAGCCGGCGGCACCGGAAGCTGAAAAAGCACTCAGAGAGAAACTGGTTCGGCTTTATGCATCTGCAAATGGAGAGACAGAGCAGTTTACCGCCGATTCCGGGTCGGTGTGGTGGCACCGGGAAGACGGCCAGGTTCGCTGCTATATCAGGCAGGCCTACAAAAAGTCAGAGCTGTACGAAGCAGTACGAATGCAGATCCGGCAGAACGAATGATCCACTGGAATGGATCATGCATCTACATGTAAGAAATGATCTTGTCGCCAAATTCAGAGGTTTTCAGCAATGTGGCACTTTCCATCTGACGCTCGAAATCATAGGTGACCTCCTTGTTGCTTATGGCTGCTTCCATACCCTTTTCAATCAAGCGGGCTGCTTCAGGCCACCCAAGATGATCAAGCATCATGACCGCCGAAAGGATGAGCGACCCGGGGTTCACCATATCTTTCCCCGCATACTTTGGAGCAGTTCCGTGCGTGGCCTCAAAAAGCGCAAAACCGCTCTGATAATTGATGTTTGCCCCGGGTGCAATGCCTATCCCCCCAACACAGGCGGCAAGTGCATCGGAAATGTAGTCGCCGTTAAGGTTCAGGGTGGCTATGACATCGTATTCTGCCGGACGGGTAAGGATCTGTTGCAGAAATGCATCGGCAATTACATCCTTGATCACAATTCCATCAGGAAGCTCACACCACGGCCCGCCATCAATTTCCTTTGCCCCAAACTCCTCTTTGGCCAATTCGTATCCCCAGTTCTTGAAGCTGCCCTCAGTGAACTTCATGATGTTGCCTTTGTGGACCAGCGTTACGCTCTTGCGGCCATGCTCCTGCGCATAGGCAATGGCAGAACGGATGAGCCGCTTGCTTCCTTCCTCGGAAACCGGCTTGATACCAATCGATGAGCTGTCCGGAAATCGTATGTTGGTGGCATTCATCTCATCCATAAGGAACTTTTTTACCTTGTCGGCTTCCGGAGTCCCGTTCTGATATTCGATTCCGGCATAAATATCTTCCGTGTTTTCACGGAAAATCACCATGTCGGTCAACCCGGGCTGTTTCACCGGACTCGGGGTGCCGCTGTAGTAACGGACGGGACGTACGCAGGCGTAGAGATCCAATAGCTGGCGCAATGCCACATTCAGACTGCGGATACCTTCCCCGACCGGGGTGGTCAGCGGCCCTTTTATCGCAACACGGTACTCCCTGATGGCATTCAGGGTATCGTCAGGCAACCAGGTGTTGTTGCCATAGAAGTCTACGGACTTCTCGCCTGCATATACCTCCATCCAGGTTATCTTTTTACTGCCGCCGTAGGCCTTCCCGACAGCTGCATCCACCACTTTTTTCATGACAGGAGTGATATCGACACCGGTCCCGTCACCTTCAATGTAGGGGATTATCGGATTGTCCGGCACCGAAAGCTCGCCGTTATCTTGTAACATTATTTGTTTTCCGTCATTCGGAGGTACAATTTTCTCGAATTTCATAATCAATAACTATGGTGGATCTTGTTTGTGTTAGTAGTTGGAACCCAAAGATAAGAAACAATCTTGTAACTGCAGACAGGCTTGTACAACGGTCACATAACAAATTAGGTACTCCCGATGATTCCCGTTGCCCGTGATAATTAGTATATTGAGACAGCCGGGTTTTGCCCTTTTCAGTGATCTGACACGGACCCTGTTTCAGGAAGTACAGAATAACACTTAGGCGGCAGCCGTTTTTTATATCGTCGGTAGCCGTTTTTATATCACAAGTTGCGGCATGCCTGATGGATGATGGGCAAGCTCCGGCACAGAGAACATGACAACCGCAGTAATGATTTTTAACCCTGACACGTTCCTCCACTGATTATGCTTTCACCTTTGATGGGCAGAAGACCCCGGCATAAACGATTCAACTACCAGTACCGGTACTACAAACCGGAACCCGGGCGGACGGATCGCATTAAGTTCCGCCGGATTACCCGTCGCGGTACCGCGGGATCCATATTGCTGTATGCTTTTCTCCTGTTTTTGGTCTTGTGGATTATTACCTGATTGCAAATAACCAGCTACGTAACCGATTGAAGTAAAACAAGTATTTTGGCTATATCAGGCGATCATTCCTCACTTATCAAAGTACTCCCGCCGGAAATATCAAATAAAATTGCCGCCGGAGAAGTAGTGCAGAGACCCGCATCGGTAGTCAAGGAGCTCCTTGACAATGCCATTGATGCCGGTGCCGACCATATTTCCGTGGTCCTGCAAAATGCAGGCCGGACTCTCATACAGGTTCGCGATAACGGTTGCGGGATGTCGCGGGCCGATCTTTCACTCTGTTTCCTGAGACACGCCACATCAAAACTCCAGTCCGTCGACGACCTTCAGAACATCCGTACGCTCGGATTCCGCGGAGAAGCCATGGCATCCATTGCATCCGTATCCCATGTAACCGTTACCACCAAACGCGTGGAGGATGAAGCAGGCCTGGCATTCGAGATCCATGGAGGCGAAGAGTCCGGAATTTCACCCGCCGCATCAGACAACGGCACCAGCGTGACCGTTCGGAATTTGTTCTACAATGTGCCGGCCCGAAGAGCCTTCCTCAAAACGGACGCCACAGAATTCCGCCATATTCTTCTCATATTCCATCAGGCAGCCCTGGCATGGCCTGATATCGCCTTTGATCTTGATGCCGACGGGGAAATCGTCTACCGCCTTGCGCCTTCGGAACTGGAGTCACGTATAGCAGAGCTCTTCGGAAAGTCGTACAAGGCCAGCCTGATCCCCCTGGCCGAATCCACCAGCATGGTTCGCATAAAGGGCTTGATCTCCGACCCGAAACTTGCCAAAAAAACAAGGGGAGAGCAGTTCCTTTTCATAAACAGGCGCCCCTTTTACCACAGACACCTGAATTATGTCATTCAGGAAATCTATAGAGACTGGCTGCAGCCGAACGAGTTTCCTTTCTTCGCTTTGTTTTACGAAGTGGATCCGGAGAGCGTAGATGTAAACGTTCACCCCACAAAGCAGGAGATCAAGTTTGAGGACGAGCGCATGATCTCAACCTTTACGCGTTCAGTAGTGAAGAAAGCCCTTAACGAACACATGAGGGTGCCGGTATGGGATCCTGCTGAAAGTGACCTGCCTGCTTCTGGAGTCGCCAGACATGAGCAGTTCCGACGGTTTTTTGAAGGTGAAAGCCGGGATTCGGCCACTGGAGGAAATTTTTCAGGACGGGATTTCAGGAAAAAGGGTGGATTCGTTCCGCCCGACTCGGCGTCTCGACTCTATGGCGAAGACCGGGATCCACATGAAAAACATGGATCATCCACGGAAATAAACCAAGGTTTTTTTACAGATACGAGCGAGCAAACTGTAGACAAGAATTACAAAAACACCAAATCAACATCTCATCAACGTTCACTTCAATCCCAAGACCGCGCGTTCGATCTGCATGAAAGCCGTTTCAGCCAGATCCACAACCAGTTTATCATTTCACAGACGCGTAACGGCATGTTTATCATGGACCAGCATGCTGCTCACAAACGGATTATCTTTGAAAAGGTTCTGAATGAAGCGGAAAGCGGGCTCCCCAGCACACAACAACTGCTGTTCCCCAAAACCATCAACCTTTCCGCAACCGATTTCAGCCTGCTAAAGGAACTGCATCCCGTAATTTCCCGAATGGGATTCAACATCCAGATGCTCAGTGGGAATTCAGCCATGATTCTCGGAGTGCCGTCCGATATCAGGCTTGAAAATGAACAGCATGTGCTGGAGTCTATCATGGAACAGTACAAGATCATGTCCAGATCTCTTTCACTGGATCAAAAAGAGCGGATTGCTCTGGCAATAGCCAATAGAGCCGCCATTCCAAGGGG
>SKYY01000156.1 GCA_007127665.1 Balneolales bacterium
AAGGTCGCGAAGCGCTATGAACATGACAGCCTCCGGGTGACACACAGGAGGATGATTAAATCCTGTCATGTGAATTCATTCTGACAATATGAATCATAATTAATTTAAACAGATGAAAGTAAACATAAGCAAAAGCCGGGACTTTGTTTTGGTGTGGGCCAAAGGAACGGTAGATTTATATCTGAAGCCCTCCGGAAATTTTGATACAGCATATTTTGATCTCAAGGATGAAGATCTGAGGATACTGAAAGGGCTGTGGAATCATCTTCAGGCTCAAAAAAAGGAGCCGGCCCACTCCGAGGTTAAAAAAGGAATCGAAGAGACTATTCAGGCCCTCGACCGGATCCTGGAAGAACGGAAAAACTGATCTCCCGCTAAAAGCCAACCAGCAACCAAATGGCAGCGTTGAGCTTGGCGAGAAAAATGTAACGAAAAAACAGAATAGCCATGCAAGCGCTTTTCCATTACTTATTAAGGCAAAACGCTATATATTAATTATTATTTTAAGTAAAGTGTTGGTATTTCTCTGATTTATGTTTATCGTATCGTTGGTTTCAGCAGATGCTGGGATCGGGTTTATAGCGGGATGGGCATATTAAAAGAGCATCACAGCTGGGGCTGCGATGCTCTTGCTTGTCTCGTCAATTACCGTTCAGATAATCAACAAGTGCGAGGAAATAAATTATGAGATTCAATATCGTAAGTAAAGGTTTTGTTTTAATGCTCATGTATGGTCTGCTGTTGGCCTCTCCGGCTATTGCCCAGTGGAATCTGGGGCTGGACATAACGAGCCGCTATGTCTGGCGTGGATTTGAATTTGGCGACAGCCCAAGTCTGCAACCGGAATTGACCTATACATCCGGAGGACTGGAGATTGGTGTTTGGGGAGCATTTGCGACCAGCGGGGATCCAGACGGCACGGAAGTGGACCTGTTTGCATCTTATACGTTTGAGACCTCATCGGGCGATTTCACGCTTATGGTGACGGACTATACCTTCCCGGTTCACCACACCGGCGCAGCGGGGTCCCAGACCTGGTTTGACAGTGATGCGCACTACGTGGAAGTAGGTTTGGGATATGAGGGGCCGGAGTCATTTCCGATTTCCTTTTTTGCCGGAATGTTTGTGCACAACGACGATGACAACTCGGTATACCTTGAGCTTGGATATGAGATTGGGGAATTCGGGCTCTTTGTCGGTATGACCCCTATGGAATCGGAAGCATATGAAACCACTGGTCCGGGTATCATCAATATGGGATTTGGAACCAGCAGAACAATCAAAGTCACAGATAGCTTTGATTTTGAACTGACCTCCGCACTCTCCGTCAACCCGTATGCCGAAAACCTGTTTTTTGTTGTTGGCATCGGCTTTTAGGGAGCCAGTGTTCCGTTAAACGGCCATCCTGAAAAAGCACCAAGTGGCAGCCGGCTTTGCAACCGGCCTTGGAGCCGGACTGCAGCCGGCCTTGAAACGGATTGGAACCGGCCTAGAAACGGTTTGGAACCGGCCTAGAAACGGATTGGAACCGGCCTAGAAACGGATTGGAACCGAGTTGCGGCCGTGTTGTTGCCGGGTCGCTCGGTTTATTTCCGAAACATATTGGAAAGGATGAACCAGATGTTTTCTTTGCGTTCTCTCAGGCGCCGTGAAAAATAGGGCAGCCACATGGTGCCATAGGGGACGTAAACGCGGACCCGGTAGCCCTCTTCCACCAGTTCTTCGCAGGTGCTAAGGCGAAGACCGTAGAGCAGCTGGAATTCGAATTTGTCCTTGGGAATTCCGTTTTCATCGGCAAATCGCTTTGTCCAGTCGATGAGATGGTCGTCATGCGTCGCGATGCGGGTGAAGTCGGTTCCCCGAATCAGCTCTGCCGCATATTCCTTGAATACGGCACGGATATCCGCCATGTTTTTGTAAGCAAGCGAAGGCGGCTCGTTATAGGCGCCTTTGCAAAGGCGTACATCGGCATTGTCCTGAACAAGCGCTGCGATGTCCTCGCGGCTTCGGTAGAGGTAGGCCTGAATGACGATGCCCACATGCCGGCCGTACTCTTTCCTGGCATCGAAGAACAGGTCCAGCGTGCGCCGGGTATAATCCGACCCTTCCATGTCGATGCGCACAAACTGGTCCCGCTCCCGGGCCTTGTCCAGCAGCGTAAAAAGGTTCTGCCGGCAGTACTCGGTATCGATATCGAGACCGAGCATGGTCAGTTTTATGGAGATGGTCGAATCCAGGTTCTGTTGGTGGATGCCATCCAGCAGCTCACAGTATTCCACGGTCGTGGCGTCGGCCGTTTCCCTGTCCGTTACATTCTCACCCAGCAAATCCAGTGTAACCGAAATCCCTTTTTCGTTCAGCCCCCTCACTTTGGGTGTTGCCCCGGTAAAATCCTCTCCGGCAACAAATCTTTTAGCTAAAAAAAATGGCAGTTGCATGCTGTATCGATTGAATAGGAGGAAAGACACAATAGTTCGTTATGGCAGTATACGATTTTCCGGATTATTTCCATACGGGGCCGGGGTTCCTATTTTTTTGTAGCAAATCCGGCAGATTATTATATTGTCACGTTCAATCGACCGGAGGTTTGACGAATTCAACGGATTTTTTCACATTCGTCACATATTTTTTACAATTATCGAAATGGACTTTTTTTCGCTGGCAATTATTATTGTGTATGTCCTGCTGAGCCTTTCACTCCTGATATCTCTTATCAGGGTAATCATCGGTCCGAGCCTGCCCGACAGGGTTGTGGCGCTGGACCTGATTGCTTTTGTGGTCATCAGTCTGATTGCAACATACGCTATTTCATCCGGGCACCCGGTTTATCTTGATGTGGCCATCGTGCTTGCGCTGGTCGCGTTTCTGGGTACCATCGCTTTTGCCCGATTTGTTTTCATAAGGGCTGAAAGACACGAAAAGGAGGGCACTCATGGCTGAGATCATTGCCGGGATACTTCTGATTTCGGGTGGCTTTTTCGTACTGGTCGCCGCCGTCGGCATACTGCGCCTGCCGGATATCCTCATGAGGATGCACGCATCCACAAAAGCCGGTACTCTTGGCGCGGGGCTTATTCTCCTGGCGGTGGCATTCACCTACGGGGAGATAGGGATCATATCCCGGTCCATTGCCACCATCATCTTCATACTGATGACGGCGCCTGTAGCGGCACACACCATTGGCCGCGCCGCATACAAAAGCGGGGTGGAGTTCTGGAAAGGCACTGTTGTCGATGACCTGAAGACCTATTATGAGCGATCGGGAACACCCGGACATCAGGCCGGCAAGCTGCCGGAAGATGATTGAGTTTCAGTGTATCCATACGGACGCACGACCTGTATCACAGATTACAAATCGTTCAAAATCCTCAAATATGAACGTTTCAACTTGTTTTTTCAGACCGGGGCGCCCCGGTGACGAGACAGCCGGATACGGCGGGAGGCTTCCATGCTGACTGTAGTAGCCCTGATTTTTATCGTCGCCCTGATATCCCCCTGGGTCTATAAGATTTTCAGGGAAAAATCGGGGTGGATACTTGCCCTGCTGCCTTTTGGAAGTTTTCTCTACCTGGCATCATGGCTGCCGCATATTGCTGCAGGCAACGTCGTGCAGCAGTCCACCACATGGGTCTCGATGGCACTGTTTGAGGTGAACCTTGCGTTCTACCTCGACGGCCTCAGCCTGATGTTCGGCTTGATCATTACCGGTATCGGCACCTTCATCGTCCTCTACGGAAGCGGATATCTGTCCGGCGATGCCTACCTGCCAAGATTCTATTGCGCGATCCTGCTCTTCATGGGCTCCATGCTCGGCGTTGTTTTGGCGGACAACCTGATCAGCATTTTCGTTTTCTGGGAGTTGACCAGTTTCACCTCGTTCATCCTGATCGGTTTCAGCCACGAGCAGGAAAATTCGCGCAAGGCGGCGCTCCAGGCACTGCTGGTCACCGGAATAGGCGGCCTTGCCCTGGTGGCCGGACTCGTGCTCATGGGCTTTGCCTCCGGACACTGGGAGGTCTCTGCACTGCTCAATGAAGGCGATATCGTCCGCAACCATCCATATTATCTTGCCATCCTGATTCTGGTCCTGGCCGGTGCCTTCACCAAGTCGGCCCAGTTTCCCTTCTCCTTCTGGCTTCCCGGAGCCATGGCGGCCCCGACCCCGGTCAGCGCCTATCTCCATTCGGCCACTATGGTTAAGGCCGGCGTATATCTGCTGGCCCGCCTCAATCCCGTTCTCGGTTCCACAGAAATCTGGCTGATCCTTGTGGGTGGATTCGGACTGGCCACCCTGCTCATAAGCGCCTGGCTCTCGCTCAGCTTCACCGACATGAAGCAGATCCTGGCCTATTCCACCGTAATGGCGCTGGGGACCATGATCATGCTCATCGGCCTGGGTACCGAGATGGCGATGAAGGCTCTTGCCGTTTACATCCTCTCCCACGCCATGTACAAGGGCGCCCTCTTTATGGTCGCCGGCGCTGTGGACCACGAAGCCGGCACCCGCGATGTGCTGAAGCTTGGCGGGCTCCGTTCCCTCATGCCCATCTCGTTTGCCGCTGCGGCACTGGCCGCCATATCCATGGCAGGCATCCCGCCGCTGTACGGCTTCATCGCCAAGGAGCTGGTCTACGAGGCCGCCCTTGAGGCGCCGCTCTGGTCCGTGCTGGTCATAACCCTTGCTGTCATCGCCAACATTGCGATCGTCGCGGCATCGGCTATTGTTGTCATCCGCCCCTTCCTCGGCGCCAGGGTGGAAACACCCAAAAAAGCGCATGAAGCCCCGCTCTCGATGTGGATTGGCCCTCTTACTTTGGCTGTAATGAGTGTACTTTTTGGCGTGTTGCCGTTTCTGATCGATAAATCACTGATGGTCCCGGTAGCCTCCAGTGTCTACGGTG
>SKYY01000007.1 GCA_007127665.1 Balneolales bacterium
CCGAAGTAACCGGCGGCGGTGTGCCGCTTGAGGAGATCAATCCGGCCACCATGGAGTCGCGCATCGCCCCCGGCATCTTTCTCTGTGGAGAGATCCTGGATGTGTTCGGGCGCATCGGCGGTTTCAACTTCTACTGGGCATGGGTGAGCGGACGCCTGGCCGGCATGCACGCGGCGTCGGCAGCCGCTGCGCCTGACACGGACCACCAAACTTCGCTGCCGTGACCACCAAATGTCACTCCCACGACTGCACAACGTTACTCCCGTGACTACCAAACGTCGCTGCCGTGACCACCAAACGTCACTCCCATGACCGCACAACGTCACTCCCATGACCACCAAACGTCAACCCCATGACCGCACAACGTTACTGCCGTGACAAGTGTTTACAAAAGAAAGAGGCACTCATAACTTATTTCCAAAAGCCCCTCAAATCCCCTCCATATGAACACAATTCGATTAGCAACCCTGATCATTCTCATCGTTCTCACCGCCGCATCCCACACCAGGGCACAGACCTTCACGCTTGAAGCAGAAACAGGTGGATTGTGGTTCAGCAACAACGACGTGCGCATACCCAACGAGGGCGGCACCCGGTTCGACATGATCGACCTCATTGGCAAAGACCCGGATATCTACTACCGACTTCGCGTCTCCTTACAGTTTCTTGAGCGGCACAATATACGCATTTTGTTTGCACCGATTACAAAAAGCGGGACCGGACGCATCGACACCGACGGCGCCATCACCTTCGCCGACTCTGAATTCTCGCCGGACCAGCCCATCAAAGGCACCTACCGCTTCAACACCTTTCGCCTCACTTACCGCTACACGTTATACGACCGCGGACCCTGGGAATTGGGTGCCGGACTGGCCGGACTCTTACGCGACGCCAAAGTGCAACTGGAGCAAAACGACCTGACCGACCGCGACACCGACCTCGGATTCGTCCCGCTGGTCCACCTGTACGCTTCCCGCACGCTGTTCCACCGCCTCTCCCTGGAGCTGGACGCCGAAACCCTCGCCGGTCCACAGGGCCGCGCCACCGATGCCGCCCTCACCCTGCGTTACCAGATGCCCGAAAAAATAACCATCTACTTCGGATACCGCATCCTCGAAGGCGGCGCCGACGTCGACCAGGTCTACAACTTCGCCTGGATCAATTTCCTGCCGTTCGGAGTCACCTGGAGTTTCTGAGATGGTTCCAGCCCCATCCCGGCCGCCTTTCCATACCTTCGTGCATCTGTTGATGACAATCGTAGAATTGAGTTATGAAAAGGCCAAAATGACCGGTGGTCTAAACTTCTACTGTATGTGATTGAGCGTATACCTGATGTTTCTTACAGAAGGATAAGTTGCAAGGCAAGCTAAAAGATAATATATTATCTTTCGAACATAATTATAATCTATTATTGCTTATATATTATCTCTTATGCGATCGTTTTTATCACCACAAGAATTGGCAGAGCGTATCAGGGATCGTGCAAGGATGCGCAGGCTTCACATTAACATGACTCAGCGGGAGTTGGCAGAACGTGCCGGGGTAAGTTACGGGAGTGTCAAACGGTTTGAACAAACGAAAGAGATATCCCTCAAGAACCTGTTACGGATTGCCATTGTGCTGGATGCGGCCGATGAGTTTGAATCGCTCTTCCATGCAGTCCCCTACCAGTCCGTTAGCGAGATGGTAGAAAGTAAAAAGAAGAAAGAAAAAAAGCGGGCCAGAGGCAGTGATACCTGAAATTGACTATCTATCTGTAAAAATTGACGAAATGCCTGTCGGGCAGCTTGCAATAAATGATCAGCAGCGGTTTCAAGGGCTCTCATTCAACGACCATCAATGGCCATGGGAATCCGGATAACGATAAGCTCATTGATGCGGGTGTGAAAGCGGGCTTGAAAGAGAAGGAATGCAAACGCATCTATCTTGAAACAAAAGAGGCCACCCTGAATTTGGTATCTTTTATCCAGAAACGGTTCCATAAAAAACGCAATGAACCGTAGTTTTTTTATTTCCTTTGAGCTTGCGCTTAATTATATTTCTTATTGATTTGTTTTTGTGATTATTGAGAGTTATTACAGATGCAAATTTTGTGATTACAGCAAAGTCATTACAGTTACAGGGATGATTTCTACCGCAGGGGCCCAAAAAAGTGTTCCGGTAAAACATCGGCGCAATAATTATTTCCGAAAAAAGCGTCCGTTTTTCCGATCCCGCCCGTTACGGTAATGCGGGACCCATCCTCCCGAAAAAAACCAGAAAAAAACAAAAAAACCTTAAAAAAGCTGAAAAAAGCGCTTTTTTTTCATACGATATTTACAATAAGCCCTATCCTTACCCTTTAGAACACCCCAAACAACTTCCGGAAATCGCCATGGCCGAACCAAACGCACAAACCCTGGTCGCAGACAGCAGCAGACAGATCACGCCAACCATTGAAAAACGGGTCATCAGCAAGGCGGATATTGCCATGATCATGGACCGTTACCACTACTCCGACGACATCCGGTCCGTCATCGAAAAGGAAAACCTGATGCCGCCCGGCGTCCTGACACGCCTGCACTCCACCTTCCCCGGGCACTCCGGCATCCTGGACACCAAGGAATTCATGTTCACCGGCAAACAGCACTACTCCGGCATGAAAGGATTCCGCGAAATCGTCGCCATCCTGGAAGCCCACGGGATCGACATCGGCCATATCAAAGAGCGCGAACTCTTTATCGACGTGTACCGCTTTCTGGCCACCAAGCACGTACTCAACAAAATCGACTGGGACAATCCCCACAAGGACCCTCTCTTCCAGCTGGTCATACCGCAGCCCGGAATGATCCGGGAGGATGTGGTCAAAGCCTATCTGAAAGCCGAAACCGGGGAGGAGCGCCAGCAGGTTGTCCGCGAACACCAGCAGCGCATCAATCCGCACGACGGCAAGCAGCTGCTCAACAAACCGTGGTTCGAGACGGAAGAAGGCGACCTGGAGATCCTTCGGGGCGGACAGCACAAATATCCACCCTGCCACCTGGTCTTCGACAAGACCACGCAGAGCTGCTTCGCCTTCTGCACCTACTGCTTCCGGCACGCCCAGGTGCGCGGCGACGAGGACATGTTCGTCCAGGACGACATCGATCAGGTCCACCAGTACCTCAAAAAGCACAAAGAGGTGACCGACATGCTGGTCACGGGCGGCGACGCCGGCTACCTTCCGCACAAGCGCCTGGCCGAATATGTGATGCCGCTGATCGACGACGACGAGCTGATGCACATCAAAAACCTGCGCCTGGGCTCGCGCGCGCTCACCTTCCACCCGGAAATGATCCTGAGCAGCGACTACGACCCGTACCTCGAAATCTTCCGCAAGCTGTACGATAACGGCATCCAGGTCGTCTGGATGGCCCACTTCTCCACCCCGCGCGAAGTGCTCAACCCGTCCACCATCGCCGCCATCCGGCGCCTGCGGGCCAACGGCGTGACCATCCGAAGCCAGAGCCCCATCATGAACCACATCAGCCTGTTCAAAGACAGGCAGGGCAAGGTGGATGTGGACAAATCCGCACAGAACTGGATCGACCTTGGGCAGGCCCTGGGCATGCTCGGCGTCGGTTTCCACTCCATGTACTGCGCGCGTCCCACCGGCGAGCACCACTACTTCACCGCTCCGCTGGCCGACATTGAGAA
Organism: Balneolales bacterium; assembly: GCA_007127665.1. GTDB lineage: Bacteria > Bacteroidota > Rhodothermia > Balneolales > Natronogracilivirgulaceae > SKNL01. The sequence goes on from SKYY01000007.1 coordinate 3,676, forward strand.
GATCTTCAGCAAAGTCTACCGCACGCTGCCATCCATCAACCGCCCGTCGAGGTACATCACCATGACCTCTTCGGCCGGCAAAGTGTCGCTGATCGGCACAGCCGAGCTGAAAGGCGAAAAAGTGTTCGTGCTCAAGTTTAACGAGAGCCGGAACATGGAGTGGATGGACCGCGTCTTCCTGGCCAAATATGACGAGAACGAAAATACCATTGAAAATCTGAAGCCGTACGACACGGACCAGTATTTCTACGAAGACGAACTCAAGGAGATCGAACAGACCCTGGAACGGAATCTTCAGAGGAAAATCGACAAGCAGTAATATCTCGTTTCAATAACATCCACATGCAGCAGCATCAATATACAGTATCATTTAACAAGCGATAATATTCCACATAACAGTAATATTCCACATAAGAAACAATCCCATCACAAAAACAGGTATTCTTGACAGATGATAAACAAAATTGTTGGGTCACCGGCTGAAGCCGTTGGCGAAATATTTGACGGAGCTGTGGTGATGATAGGCGGGTTTGGTGAAGCAGGGAGTCCCATAGAGCTCATTCATGCCCTGATTGATCAGGGTGCGAAGGACCTGACGGTCATCAGCAACAACACGGGAAGCGGTCATGTCGGCCTTGCCGCACTGATTGCCCACCGCCGTGTGAAAAAGATGATCTGCTCCTTTCCCCGGACCGCCAACTCAAAAGTATTTCCCGAGCTCTACCAGAATGGAGAAATAGAACTGGAACTGGTGCCGCAGGGCACCCTGGCCGAGAGAATCCGATCCGGCGGCGCCGGCATCCCCGCCTTCTACACCCCCACCGCCGTGGGAACGCCGTTGGCCGAAGGCAAGGAGACCCGCGAATTCGACGGGCAGAGTTATGTGATGGAGCGGACCATCCGGGCCGACTTCGCCCTGGTCAAGTGCAGGGCGGCCGACCGCTACGGCAACCTGGTCTACAACAAGACGGCTCGCAATTTCGCGCCCATCATGTGCATGGCCGCCGAAACCGCGATAGTCCAGACGAAACAGATCGTGGAACTGGGCGAACTGGATCCCGAGGCGGTCGTCACCCCCGGCATCTTCGTGAGCAAGGTGGTGGAAGTCGCCGATCCGGCAGAAGAATCGAAACTTGTAGCGGAAGACAGGAGGTACCCATGGTGAGCAAAGAGGAAAAAATCGGATGGAGCGTCAGTGAAATGGCCCAAAAGGCGGC
>SKYY01000048.1 GCA_007127665.1 Balneolales bacterium
AGAGCACCCCGTTCCACAGCAGTACCGTCATCAGGATAGATACACCGATCATTACCGGCACTTCGCGTCCGAGCAGTTCCCTGGATGCATGAATCGGATAAAAAACCGCCGCCAGCCCCAGTATGAGGGCCAGATTGCTGATATTCGATCCAACGATATTCCCAACGGCTATTTCACCGCTACCGATGAGTGTGGCCTCAATGCTTACAACCAGCTCTGGACTGCTGGTGCCCAGTCCGATCACGATAAGCCCGATCAGCAATGGCGTCACGCGGAACTTGTGGGACAGAGCAACACTGCCCCTTACCAGGAGCTCGGCACCCAGGTAGAGAAGCAAAATTCCGGCAAGTGTAAATATGATATCAAAAACCATCTGACATGAATTTCACCTGTTCGAAGGTATGGAAAAAAAGATTGTCAGTCCGGAAAAACCGCATTTCATCCAGATCCCGCATTGGCCGGTTTCCCGGACATCAGAACTGTGAGATAACCGGAATTGTTAGGAAATCAGACCAAGGTACAATATTTTTGTGTCATGACTCACATAGTTACACATTTAATACGCGTACATGGCCGGGTGCAGGGTGTTGGATTCCGGCAATTTATCCATTCTATTGCTGTGGAGCGTTCCGTAACCGGCTGGATCCGGAACACCAGTGACGGATCGGTGGAAGCCATGCTGCAGGGCAGGCCCGCCGATGTCGGATCGGTGGAAGCCGCCTGCCGGAAGGGTCCGGCGCTGTCACGGGTGGATAATGTTGATTGCTACCCAGTGGACCCGGATATCCAGTACGATACGTTTGAAGTACGACAAGGATAGGGGTATGCGACTATTTACCGCTATCGCTCTGCCCGACTTCGCCCGCAGCGAACTGGCAGCGATCCAGCCAGAACATCCGGATATCCGTCTCACTCCGGAATCGCAGATCCACATGACTCTTCGGTACATTGGGGAGACGGACAAGGTGCGCACTAGACGCATTCTCAATGCGCTTACACGCGTAGCTTTTCGACCATTCGACATTGAGTTGATGGGGACAGGATGTTTTCCGAATCCCCGGGACGCGGCAATCCTCTGGGCCGGTGTCAGGTATCATCCCGTTCTGAAGGAACTGTATGACAGCATCCAGGAAGAGCTCTACCGGCTGGGAGTACCGATGGAAAACCGCGGATTTCATCCGCATGTGACCCTGGGCCGTATCCGCAAGGGAAAAAAAGAACGGGCCGGACCCGACAGCCCTCCGCTTAAATCTGTGCTGGACAATTTTTTAAACGGTGATGCGTCACGTTTCCACGTTACATTTCACATTGATCGATTCCGACTTTACCAAAGCCGGTTGCACTCCGGCGGGGCCATTCACCACTGCCTTGAAGAGTACCGGGCATCCTGACTGTTTCGATGACCGAAAGTTTGGTATTTTGTCCGTCAAGGGCAATCACATGACAAGCAGAAAACCCGGAACTAAACGGATCTTTTATGGGAAAAAAAATAGTCCTCTATACCTTGCTTACCACCGGGATTGTAGTTACTCTGGTTGGTATACAGAACTTGTTTGTCTTTTGGGGCCAGGTCAGTATCTCCGGTATCATTGGCCAGCTGACCGGCGGTATCCTGATTCTTGGAGGAATTGTGAATCTATGGGTTGCCCGGAGTTTCCGCTCAGAGGTCAACCCCGGGCGTGACCAGGATACAGCATCCTGATCCACGGTTAAATGAGACTCTCTAAACCATGCCATTAAACAGGAGCACTGTGACAGGTTCAACAGTCTTATGGATTCTGATGTTACTTGCAGGGGGGTATCTCATCATCCTGATGCTGATGTATCTTTTTCAATCGGCATTCATCTATTTCCCCACCAAGAACCTTACTGCCACACCTGAGGACCGCGGACTGGAGTACGAGGAGGTTTATCTCTACACCGAAGACGGCCTCAGGCTGCACGGCTGGTACATACCGGCACAGGATGCCAGGGGCAGCGTCCTCTTTTTTCACGGGAACGCAGGCAATATCTCCGGGCGCCTTGAAAGCATCATGATCTTTAATGAGCTTCGGCTGAATACTTTTATTTTCGACTACCGTGGATACGGCCGCAGCGAAGGCAAGCCCACCGAGGAAGGCACCTACAAAGATGCCATTGCCGCCTGGCGATATCTGACCGAGGTACAGGATGAGAATCCACATGATATCATTCTATTCGGACGGTCGCTCGGGGGCGGGATCGCAGCCTGGCTGGCCAGCCAGGTGGAGGCCGGTGGCGTGGTGCTTGAGTCAACCTTTACATCCACAGCCGATCTGGCTGCTGAAATATATCCTTTCTTCCCTGTGCGATGGCTGTTGCGCATTCGCTATCCGGTGATCGATTACATCGACGAGATCCGCAAACCGATCATGATCGCCCACAGCCGTGGCGATGAGGTGATCCCCTTCCACCATGGCCAAAAACTGTACGAGGCCGCGTCAGAGCCCAAATTCAAGATGGAGCTGCAAGGCGGTCATAACGACGGATTCATTCTGACAGGCAGGCATTATCTGGATGAATGGGACCGTTTTCTCACAGAAATACTGAAATAATAGAGTAAACCGAAGATCGCGAAGTGACCAGTGAAACGGGTAAGTGAAATAGATATTGACAGTTAAGTAATCACTGTAACCATGAGTGAAAGAAAAAAACACATCATCATAACGGGAGCATCAAAAGGATTCGGACGTGATCTTTCCATGCATCTTGCCGAAAGCGGGACCGTCCTTCACCTGATTGCGCGAAGTGATATGTCCGACCAGGTTCACGAACTTGAGGCGCGGGGAGCGGAAGTGCAGACCTGGCGGCAGGACCTTACCCAAACCGGGGAGCTGGATGACTTCATGGCCGGCATTGCGGCAACCATATCCAGCCAGGATACCGGTTACCTCGGTCTGGTCAACAATGCCGGAATGATCAAACCTGTCGGACCGGCCGGCAAATACGATTTCCAGAGCTACAAGCAAAATCTCGAGATCAACTTCATCGCCCCGCTGCTGCTCACTCATGCGTTTATAAAGCAGTTTCAGCACTGGATCGTGGTAAAAAGGGTGGTCATGATCTCATCAGGCGCAGCCGGAAAACCCTATCACGGATGGAGCCACTATTGCAGTACCAAGGCAGGGGTGGATATGTTTGTGAGAACGATCGGTATTGAGCAGGAGAAACAGAGAAACCCGGTGGAGATCATGGCATTCAACCCCGGGCGTATCGGCACGGATATGCAGAAAACAATACGGGAAACCAGCGAAGAGGACTTTCCCATGGTGCACGACTTTATTTCTGCTTACAAAGAAGGCAAAATCGGTGATTCAAGTGAGATTGCGGGCGGACTGGCACGGCTGATGCTGGCTGAATTTTTCCCGTTCGGAGAAGTCCTGAGCAAGAGAGATTTATGATTATTATGCTTGATCCTGTGGTTGATCTGCATGGGCCCACGAATGATGCATCACCCGAGAATACGAATGAATTGTGACGGGGAAGTCCGATTTTTTTGCTTCCGACAAATCCTGTCGCCCGGAAAAACAGAGTCAGAAAAAGTCAAGAATGAATGTGTTATTATTTATGAGTAGTTTTTGGCTTTCAACCCAATTCCGGACCCTGTATGTGCCAGTTTTCCCATCTGCATTGCCACTCCCAGTTCAGTCTCCTTGATGGCGCCGCCGCCATATCGGGCATGATCACCAAAACGGCAGAACATGGCATGCCCGCCATCGCCATCACCGATCACGGTAATATGTTCGGCGTGCCGGCTTTTCTGAACGAGGCGAAAAAAAAGGGTGTGAAACCGATCATCGGTTGTGAGTTCTACATCACGCCGACCACCATGTCCGACCGGGAAAACCGCGCCCAATTCCATCAGGTACTGCTGGCCAAGAACCGGAAGGGATATTTCAACCTGGCCCGGCTGAGTTCGCTCGGTTACGTGGATGGATTCTACTACAAGCCTCGCATCGACAGAAAAACACTGGCCGAACATTCAGAGGGGCTGATCGCCACCACCTGCTGCCTCCAGAGCGAAATCAACCAGACCATCCTCAGAAAAGGGGAAACGGAGGCGAAAAAACTGTTTGAATGGTATCTGGATCTGTTTGGCGAGGATTATTACATCGAGCTTCAAAGGCACGGACTGCGCGACCAGGATGTATGCAACGAGGTATTGGTGCGATGGAGCCGGGAGTATGGCGTCAAAATGATCGCAACCAACGACTCCCATTATGTGGACAAGCAGGACTCCGAGGCGCATGACATCCTGCTCGCCCTGCAGACCAATGCCGACATCAACGATCCCAACCGTTTCCGATTCACCGACGACCAGAACCGGCTTAACCCGGAGTTCTACCTGAAGACGCCCGACGAGATGAAAGAGCTTTTCAGTGACCTGCCGGAATCCCTGGAGAACACCCAGGAAATTGTTGATAAAACCGAGAACATCACACTGAGTTCCGAGCTGCTGCTGCCGCATTTCAATGTGCCGGAACCGTTCCGGGATATGGACGATTACCTGCGGCACCTTACCTACGAGGGAGCAAAGATCCGTTATGGGGAAATTTCGGAGCAGATCAGCAGTCGAATCGAGCAGGAGCTGAAGATTATCCGGGATATGGGTTTTGCCGGGTATTTCCTGATCGTGGAAGGATTCACCACCGAAGCCCGCAACCGCGGTGTGTTCGTGGGACCGGGACGCGGATCCGCTGCCGGGAGCATTGTCGCCTATTGCATCGGTATCATCAACATTGATCCGCTGCGCTATGATCTGCTTTTTGAGCGTTTCCTGAACCCCGAGCGTGTGAGTCCCCCCGATATCGACATTGATTTTGATGACTCCGGCCGGCAGGC
>SKYY01000183.1 GCA_007127665.1 Balneolales bacterium
ATGCCCGTTCACGGTTTGAGGAATACTTCCATGCGTTATCCAGAAGGTTCTGCATCAATATCCTGAGCAGCCGGGGGTCGCCGGTAACGGTCAGGTTTTCTGCAATATCAAACCTGACATTCCGTCCGGGTTCTTTTTCCCGAAGCGCCTCCAGGATCTCCGTGCTGATGATGCCCAGATCGACCTGTTCCATGGTCAGTTCCTGACGCGTAATCCTGGAGAGCATGAGGATATCGTCGATCAGCATTCCCATACGCTGGGATGCCTTGCGGACCCTGTCCAGATAGGTCAATCCGCGCTGGTCAAGTTTGTCGGCATACTGCTCCTCCAGCGCCCGGCTGAAACCGTCGATGCCGCGCAGCGGGGCGCGCAGGTCGTGCGACACCGAGTAGGCAAAGGACTCCAGTTCCCGGTTTGCCATCTCCAGCTCCCGTGTGCGCTCTCTCACTTTCTCTTCGAGCGAAGCATTGAGTTTCCGGATCTCTTCCCGGGCCCGGACCTGTTCGGTGATATCGTGGATCAGGGACATTACGGAAACCAGCCGCCCCTTATCATCCAGCAGCGCCGAATTGTACCATTCGCAATGACGCACATCCCCGTTTCTGGTGTAATTCCTGTTGCTGACCACGTTTCGGCGTTCCCTGCCCGCAAGCATTTCGTCCATCTCGTTCTGAACAAATATCCGGTCGTCTTCATGGACAAGCGGCCACTCTTCACGCAATTTGCCCCGGACCTCTTCCCGGCTCCAGCCGAATATCCGCTCCGCCCCGGGCGACCAATCCGTTACCCGGAAGTGATCGTCCCATTCGACGAAACCAAGCGGGGTGTTCTGAATGTGATAATTCAACCGGCGATAGGCCTCGTTAAGCTCCTTTTCCGCCAGGATTTTTTCGGTCATATCCACTACGTTGCCGAGTGTGTAGAGCATGCGGTCCTGGTCATCAAAAAAGGCGCGGGCATTGAGGATTACCGAGCGCCTGGTGCCGTCCTTTCTGATAACGGAGTACTGCAGATTCTCCACATAACCTTTTTCCAGAAGGTTCTTTTTGTGCTGTTCGAACGTGGGCAGGTCTTCGGCAGCAATCAGGTCGCCCCATGTTTTCTTGCCGACGATCTCATCGCGGCTGTAGCCGAGCAGGTTCAGTTCGGATTTATTGATATCGATAATCGTAAAATCGCTGCCAAAGCTGTGATACCCCACCGGTGCTTCCTGAAACAGGTGTTCGAAGCGCATTTTGGAATCCCTGAGCCGTTCGTACATGGTGGTCTCTTCGTGGATGTCGCGAATGAGCAGCAGCCGGCTCTGGATGTGTTCGAACCCGCGTTTGTCGGTCAGGATCATCTGATACCAGCGCCAGGTACCGTCTTTGTGACGCATTCTGATCTGATGCCTGACCGGGTCATGGTTCCGTATGCCACTATCGCAGACTTTTCTGATGCTGTGGAATCGCTCAAGATCATCCTGATGGATGAAAGTCTCAAAATCGTCCATGTTATTGAGCTGATCTTCCTCATACCCGAGGATATCCCCGACCGCCGTATTGGTGTAGCTGAATCGCTGGTTGTCATCCACCTGAAAAACCACCTGGTTTCCCTGTTCCAGCAGGGAGCGGTACAGGTCGAACCGTTCCAGGAAATCACTTCGCATGCGTGTAATCCGGGCCGAGTAGCGCAGCAGCAGCAACAGCAGCAGCAAGCCGGTGATAAGCACGTAAAACCATCCCTTGTAGGTCTGGAATTGTGTGAGTGTGGCGGGATCATCGATCAGCTGCTCCAGAAGGCGGTCCGAAAAAAGGATCCAGAGAAAACCCAGCACAAGGTATATCAGAACGATGTTCCAGGGGTTAAGCTCGGCAAGGCGGTATTTATTCGGTTCCCACATGAATGAAAAAAAATAATCGGTTGTTTTCGGGGGCGGAGTCGATAACGGGATAGTCTTCTTGTTGACGCTTGCAGCCAGCCTTGCTGTTCCGCAACCCTTAAAAATGTAGTCAATTCCCCTGAAAAAGGGAAATAACCGGATTTCGCATGCCGCGGCGGTTTATTCCGCAGGGCAGCAGGCCGGTTTCTGCACAAGGACCGGTATCCATACAGGTGTTTTATTTATGGCGGGTAACGGTTATTTTTCAGGGCTTTTTCGAGCATCGTTCTTCAACACTAAATAAAACCGAGATTCATGAATATCCACGAATACCAGGCCAAGGAACTTCTGAAGGAATATCAGGTTGCCGTGCCTGAAGGCATCGCCGCATTCACCGTCGAGGAGGCGGTTAACGCCGCGGAGACCCTCAAACAGAAAGGCACCACTCTTTTTGTAGTCAAAGCGCAGATCCATGCGGGTGGACGTGGCAAGGGCCGCACGAAAGAATCCGGTGCAAAAGGCGTGATACTGACCCGTTCGGTGGGTGAGGTCCGGGAAGCCGCAGAATCATTGCTTGGCGAAACCCTGGTGACCATCCAGACCGGCGAGGCCGGCAAGAAAGTCGAGCGACTCTACATCACGGATGGTGTGGATATCAGGGAAGAGTATTACGTAGGCGTCACGCTCGACCGCACCCGCAATCAGAACGTGATCATGGTGTCGACCGAAGGCGGGGTGGAAATCGAAAAAGTGGCGGCGGAGACCCCGGAGAAGATCGTCAAGGAGTGGGTGGAACCCGGAATGCCGCTGCACGGACACCAGGCGCGGCGACTGGCTTTTGCGCTTGGACTTTCCGGTGACCCGTTCAAAAAAGCCGTGAAGTTCATCATGGCACTGTACAAGGCCTACGAAAAAACCGACGCTTCCATCGTCGAAATCAACCCCCTTGCGCTGACGGACGATGACGACATTGTAGCGCTTGATGCAAAAATCAACTTTGACGACAACGCGCTTTTCCGTCAGCTCGAAATCTGCGAGCTGCGCGACAAATCCGAGGAAGACCCGCTGGAAGTGGAAGCCGTAGAGTCCGACCTGAATTACATAAAACTCGATGGAAATGTCGGCTGCATGGTGAACGGGGCCGGCCTGGCCATGGCCACTATGGATATGATCAAGCTGGCCGGCGGTGAACCCGCCAATTTCCTGGATGTGGGCGGCGGCGCCAATGTGGATACGGTTCGCAACGGTTTCCGCATCATCCTGAAGGATCCGAACGTCGAGGCGATCCTGATCAACATCTTCGGTGGTATCGTGCGGTGCGACCGTGTGGCCAACGGAATCCTGGAAGCGGTAAAGGATCCCGCTATCTCCAAAAAACTGGAAAGCATGCCGCTTATCGTACGCCTGCAGGGCACCAATGCCGAGGAAGGCAAAAAGATCATTGACGAAAGCGGCCTGAACGTGATTTCGGCCGTATTGCTCAAGGAAGCCGCTCAGGAAGTCACCCGGGCCATCAGCGGATAATCAAGGGGTAGCTCCCTCACTGTGCCGGTGACCCGCGATAGGGGCCTTCATTCCTTCCATTACGGAGCGGTAGAAAGCCTCGTAACGGTCGACAATCAGGTTGAGTTCGAAGACTTCGGCGCGCTTGCGGGCGTTTTCCGAAAGTTGCCGGTGCCTTTTCCCGTCCCGGAGAATGGAAATGGCAAAGTCACCCATGCTCTCGGTGTCGCCAAGTTCACACAGATAACCGGTTTCGCCGTGGATGTTCAGTTCGGGTAAACCGCCGATGTTGGAACTGATGACGGGCACGCTGCAGCTCATGGCTTCCAGCGCTGCGAGGCCGAACGTTTCGGAGCCTGACGGAATCAGGAACAGGTCGGCGATGGAAAGGATATCCTCAATTTTTTCCTGTTTGCCGAGGAAGCGTACTTTCCCGCAAATCCCGAGTTCGCGGCAGCGTGACTCCACCCTTGGGCGATCCGGTCCGTCGCCGACAAGCAAAAGATGCGCCGGGATTCCGCTCTGTAGCACCTTATGGAAAACCTCGACCGTATCGCTCACCCTCTTGACCTCGCGGAAGTTGCTCACGTGTACCAGCACTTTCTCCCCGGCCGGACACAATGCCTTTTTGAAATGGCTTTTTTCCGATTTGCTGAAACGCGCAAGATCAATAAAGTTGGGAATGACCTCAATCTTTTTATCGATTGTAAACCGTTTGCAGGTCTCTTCCCGCAGATACTCTGAGACGGCCGTCACCCCGTCGCTTTTATTGATGGAAAAAGTGACTACCGGTGCATAGCTGGGATCGCTGCCCACGATGGTGATATCCGTTCCGTGAAGCGTGGTGATCACCGGTATTTTCTGTCCGCTTTCTCCCAGGATCTGCTTGGCAAGGTAGGCGGATGTGGCATGCGGTATGGCGTAGTGCACATGCAACAGATCCAGTTTCTGGTAGGTAATGATATCCACAAGGTGGCTGGCCAGTGCCAGGTCGTAGGGAGGATACTCGAAAAGCGGATAGGCTGAAAACGTAACCTCATGGAAGGTGATGTTCTCGCGGAACTCGTCGAGACGCATGGGCCGGGAGTAGCTGATAAAATGGACATTGTGTCCGCGGGCGGCCAGGCCTTTCCCAAGCTCGGTGGCCACCACGCCGCTGCCTCCATACGTCGGATACAATACAATACCTATGTTCATACAGATTCTGATCGATTACTTATGTTGTGGACAGACCCGGTTTGTTCTCCGGGCAGGCCCGAATTGTGTTCCGGACAGGCCCGGATTGTTCTCCGGACAGGCCCGAATTGTTCTCCGCACAAACCCGGATTGTTCTCCGGACAGGTTCGGATTGTCTTCCGGTCAGGTTCGGATTGTCTTCCGGTCAGGCCCGGATCAAAACGGCTTTCTCTCGTGACCTGTTGCCAAGTTACGGATTCAGGCTGAATTATGTGGATGGATTTCAAACATGCGAAATCGGTGCATCCGG
>SKYY01000153.1 GCA_007127665.1 Balneolales bacterium
ATGAAGCAGGACCTGCGCCACGCCGACCACTTCGGACCCAATTCATAGCATCATGACCGTTCATCGCGATGTCTCCGCATTCAAGGCCTACGACATCAGGGGGATCTATCCGGATCAGATAAACGCTCCGTTTATGGAGGCCCTGGCACGCGCCTACGCCACCCACTTCCGCCCCGCCCGAGTCGTCATCGGATACGACGCCCGCCTTTCCAGCGAAGAACTGGCCGCTTCACTCGCCGAAGGGTTCCGCAACTCCGGGGTGGATGTACTCGACTTGGGGCTCTGCGGCACAGAAATGGTTTATTTCGCCACCGGCGAATATCGCACCGACGGGGGTATCATGATCACCGCCAGCCACAATCCAAAGGAGTACAACGGGTGTAAAATGGTGGCACGCGATGTGGTCCCCGTAGGCGCCGCCTCCGGACTCACCGAAATCCGGAAAATGGTCGCCGAAAACGGTCCGTTCGAACATGTCCGCCCCGCAAAACCCGGATACCGCGGCGACTACACACGTCTCGATATCACAAAAGAGTTTCTCGACTGGATGACCAGACAACTATCCACTCCCGCCAGGCGCGACCTGAAAGTGGTGCTCAATGCGGGAAACGGCGCTGCCGGACCCACACTCCGCGCCTTGTCCGGTAAACTTTCCTGCCAGTGCGAGCTTTTGTTTGAACAACCGGACGGAAACTTTCCCAACGGCGTTCCCAATCCGCTTCTTCCGGAGTGCCGGGAGGATACAGCCCGTGCCGTACGGGATGCGGAAGCCGATTTCGGGGTGGCTTTCGACGGCGATTTTGATCGCTGTTTTTTCTTTGATGAACAGGGGCGTTTTATCGAAGGGTATTACATTGTCGGACTCCTGGCCCGCCAGATCCTCAAAAAACATCCCGGGGCCAAGATCATCCACGACCCGCGCCTGACCTGGAACACCGTCGAGACAGTGAAGGAACTCGGAGGTGTGCCCGTGGAATCAAAAACGGGACATGCGTTCATCAAAGAGCGCATGCGTCTGGAAAAAGCCGAATACGGCGGGGAAATGTCCGCGCACCACTATTTCCGCAGTTTCTGGTACTGCGATACCGGCATCCTGCCGTTCCTGCTGATTCTTGAGCTTTTGAGCAGTACGGAGAAACGGCTTTCGGAGCTTGTAGACGAAGCCATCCTACGGTATCCGGTAACCGGAGAGCAGAATTTCACTATAGCAGCATCACCGGAAGCCGTCCTCAAGGCCGTCGAGCAGCACTACGCGGGTGCGGGTGAGATTTCCCGGCGGGATGGCCTGTCTATAAGTTTCGACGACTGGCGTTTCAATCTGCGCGCCTCAAATACGGAGCCGTTGCTCCGTCTGAATGTCGAGTCCCGCGGTGACGCGGCCCTTTTGCAGGCCAGGCGCGACGAAATTGTCGCCATTATCTCTTCATTTACATAATGAACTCATGTTGCAGCTTTCCCCGGCATCGTTACACACCCGCATTTAGTCACCCGAACTTAGTCAACTGTATCTACAAAACGGCATTTTCTCGACTTCATTTTCGCATCCATTATTACTCAACTGTCTTTTTACAAGTTCTCATACTTAACCATTTGCAAAACGTATTACCATGAACGAACATACTTTGGACCGGTTGCACTTCAATGAGGAACATACCAGGGATGAGGTTTTTCATGAGGTCTGTTCCTATCTGACTGATCTTGGCTTCAGAATCGCCGATTTTGACCAGGAGCGGCCATGGGGCGGTTTTTTTGTGATCAACGAAGAGCAGGCAATCGATTTTATCCGTGCGTTTTTCCCCCATAAGAGTCCGGATGATTTCAGGGGGTTCCCGAAACTGAGTCCCAAGATCCTTCTGGTCGCCCCGAACCAGCGGTTATCGTGGCAGTATCATCACCGGCGGTCAGAAATCTGGAAAGTGATCGGGGGAACCGCCTCCGTTGCTGTCAGTGATACGGACAGCGAATCGAGTCCGGCAGTGTACAAGGCGGGGTCAATTATTGAGCTTGAAAAGGGAGAACGGCATCGCCTTATCGGAACGGATAAGTGGGGTGTTGTTGCCGAGATATGGAAACACACCGATCCCGATAATCCATCCGACGAAGACGATATTGTCCGCGTGCAGGACGATTACGGGCGATGACCACTGCGAAACACCGGGAAACGGCGATAATCACAGCTAACGGCGATAATCACAGCTAACGCTGCTACTCGCAGATAAACGTCGCTACTCGCAGATAATCGCCGATGACCTGGGGTAATCTCAGGTAACCGCCGTATATGCCGGTTTACGCGGATTAGTCTGTTTCCCGATAATGGTGCGTTATCCGGTAACTGCGCCTTTTATCGGAACATTTTTCTGATTCGTGCGTATAAGTATTCAGATTGCGAAATCTCTCTTATTGAATAATCCCTCTTTTTGAGTAACCCCTTTTGCGATTTCCCGGGCCGGTTGCGCGGAGTGCAATATTGCCCGGGATCTTTTTATCCGGCAATGGGGTTACTACTGCAAAAACAGCATAAGAAAACCATGAAAAAATTAGGAACCGCCATTATTCTTACCATCGGATGGGCCGTATTCATCGGCATCGTAGCCCTCAGCTGGATCTTCAGCATGTCCGTCTGATCCGCTTGACCCGTCTGACCCGTTTGCGATGTCTGAGATGTCTGAGATGTCTGATCCATCTGAGCCGTTTGATGTAATGGGTGGATGGGTTTTTCACGGGGACGACGACAACTCCCTCTACCTGGAAGCCGGGTACACCCTGGCTTTCGGACCGAACAGAATCCGTGCACTTGTCTCGGGGACGCCGGCCAGAGCCGGTTTCAACGGCACGGACAAAGCCGCCGTAACGCAGGTTGGCATCCAGGCGTCACGCATGCTCACTGTGACCGAATCATTCCAGCTGCCGCTGACCGTGGAGTTCATCGCCAATCCACACGCAAGGACCTCTTTCGGAGCGCTCATTCTGAGTTTCTGATCGGCCGGACAGACAAGCTGCCGCCAGGAATAAACATCCTGAATGTCCCAAAGCCAATAATCCATAAAAGCGCTTTTTTGTTCGAATTTCAAGCAAAAATTCCGAATTTTTGGTATTCTGAAGCGAAGGATTTACCGGAAACCATTAACAAGGAGAGACCCCGATGGAAGAAATCAACAAAACTGTTGGAAACGTGCTAAAGGACATGGCCCGCATCCACCCGGGCCACACCGCCATTACCTACACCAAGCTGCCCTACAAGCGGACCTGGGCTGAATTCGATGCCGAAACCGACAGGGTGGCCAAAGGCCTGATGGCAATTGGCCTCAAGAAGGGGGATCACCTGGCCATCTGGGCCACCAACGTGCCGGAGTGGCTGCAGACGCTGTTCGCAACGGCAAAGATCGGAGTGGTGCTGGTAACTGTAAACACCAATTACAAAAATTTCGAAGTAGATTATCTTCTCAAGCAGTCCGACGCCAAAGCCCTGGTCCTGATCGACGGTTTCAAGGACAGCAGCTACACCGAGATCATCGCCACTCTGTGTCCCGAACTTGAAGAAGCCACCGATGGCAGGGTTGCGCCAAAACGGTTCCCGATGCTTGAGCGCATCATCTACGCCGGTGAGAAGACGCCTCAGGGCATGCTCAACTTCGCGCAGCTGGCGGAACTCGGTGAGTCGGTGAGCGATGAGGAGTTCCGGTTGGTTCAGGACGGACTGGATTGCCACGATATCATCAACATGCAGTACACTTCGGGTACCACCGGTTTTCCGAAAGGTGTCATGCTCACCCATTTCAACATCCTCAACAACGGAAAGGGGGTCGGGGAGTGCATGAAGTTCACCCATGAGGACAAGCTCTGCCTGGCCGTGCCGCTCTTCCACTGTTTCGGTCTGGTGCTGGGCGTGATGGCATGCCTGACTCACGCAACCACCATGGTGGTACTGCCCTATTTCAGGCCGCAGGATGTGCTGGATGCCTGCCAGAACGAAAAATGCACCGCATTGCACGGCGTGCCGACCATGTTCATCGCCGTACTCGAACATCCCGAATTCAAAAACTACTCTTTCAGCCTGCGCACCGGCATCATGGCCGGATCGCCCTGCCCGATCGCCGTGATGAAACAGGTGGTCAACGAAATGGGCGCCACCGAAATCACCATCGCCTACGGACAGACCGAGGCCTCTCCGGTATGTACGCAGACCCGGGTGGATGACAGCATCCGCCAGCGTGTGGAGACCGTCGGTCGCGTACTGCCCGGTATCGAAGCCAAAATCGTGGATCCGTCCACCGGAGAGGAACTGGGTCCCGGCAAACCCGGTGAGTTCTGCGCACGCGGGTACAATATCATGAAAGGATACTACAGAATGCCGGACGCCACCGATGAAGCCATAGATGACGAGGGATGGCTGCACACGGGTGATCTGGCTACTGTGGATGAAGACGGCTACTACAAGATCGTCGGCCGCATCAAGGACATGATCATCCGCGGCGGCGAGAACATCTATCCCAAAGAGATCGAGGAGTTCCTGTACACGCATCCGGATATAACCGACGTGCAGGTAGTCGGGCTTCCCAGTAAGGAATACGGTGAGGAGATTGCCGCATTTATCATCCTCAAGGAAGGAAAAAAGCTGACCGAAGAGGACATACAGGATTTCGTCAAAGCCAACATGGCGCGACACAAGGTACCCAAATACGTGCGGTTTGTGTCATCGTATCCGACCACGGCCAGCGGCAAGATCCAGAAATACAAGCTCCGCGAGCAGGGTATTGAGGCCTACAACCTGCACGAGGACGCCGGTATTGAGACGGCTTGAAAATGCAGGATGCCGTCGCTCGCTGATCAGAGTGGCCACAC
>SKYY01000073.1 GCA_007127665.1 Balneolales bacterium
ATCAGTATGGCGTATTGATTGTTGGCATACCAGTCATAAACCAGTGGCGATCCGATCGGACGGTCGTTGCCCGTGTTGATCTGGAGGAATCCCGTACCGTCGGCGGCTATGCCGTAAATATGGTTGCTTTCGGTTGCTACAAGGATTTCATCGCGGGCGCCACCGCCGATGTTGGCCAGCAGCGGCCTGCCGGTTATGCGGGAACCCCGCAGGTCATACACCCAGACATCCCTGACAGGCTCGGTACGATCCTCACTGACGTAGGTATCCATCCGGAAGGACAGCCGGTCACCGTTTCGCACCACGCTAATAGTATTCACATCCGCAAGTGAGCCAAGGTAGCGGGCATGGTTGACAGGGTTGAGCATGGGTTCCAGGTAATTGAGCAGTGGTTCCGAGCGGGAATAAAGCCAGGCACTTACCGATTCCGGGTGGCGTTCACGCACTTTCACATAGGCGTCATCATAGTACACGACAGCCCGGCGCCGGCGATCCT
Source organism: Balneolales bacterium (assembly GCA_007127665.1). Taxonomy (GTDB): domain Bacteria; phylum Bacteroidota; class Rhodothermia; order Balneolales; family Natronogracilivirgulaceae; genus SKNL01. The sequence continues at coordinate 497 of SKYY01000073.1, forward strand.
GATCAATACGCCGGGCTAGTCCCGATCGCAGGGTGATTACGGCCGCGTTGGCTGAGCGAAGTACGTAAAAATCGGTGAGCCGGCTTTGGGGACCGCCCAACAGCTGTCCCAGCACGTTGCTGTTTACGTAAAAGACATCGTTGCTTTCTTCGGCAAACCCGTCCCGTTGCAGATTGCGAAGGATTCGCTGGAGACCGGCGGGGTCCTCCAGCCGTCGCAGGTACATATGCTCGCCGACGGACAGGAAACCGCTTGCTTCAAATACAAGAAAGGCGGTGGGAGGAGCCAGGGTGCGTTGGATTTCGGCAACAAGATCGGGATCCGACAGCAGGAGCGAGTCAAGTCGACCGGCACGGGGCGTGTCCTCCGGAATTCGGATTTCGGGTGACTGGTGGAAGATGGCAAAAAATGCGGCATCCAGAGGGATGTAACGGTCCAGGTCGGATGAAGCCGGTGCGGCTGAAAACATGTTCAGAAATTGGGATGCGTCGGTGTCGGACAGCGGAATGGATCCGCTCAGGGCTGCGTTGAAAAGCGGGTCATCGTAGCGGTCGTCCGAGGCCGAGAGCACGGCCGGACCGGCACCTTCAAACAGTCCCGCAAAACGCGGCAGATAACGCGGTGCGCCAAGCAGTTTGATCCACCGTGACAATTGCGGCGTATTGACAAGATAAGAACCATGTTCAAGGGGAGCATCAATATGCCCGATTCCCGGATGTTCCCCGAAATGGGCAAGGATGCTGTTTTCCACCGCCACACTGTTCCGGCTGAGAAAAATCAGGTCACGGATCTGTGCTGCGTAGAGCTTTTGCTGTTGCTGGTGGAGGATGTGAATATCCTGATTGCGGAACCGGTAGCTGTTTTCTGCAAATTCCCTGCGAAACGAAGATGCGATGGCGCCGATACCGACACCCGGATCATCCACAATGAACAAGGGTTGGAGCTGATGAATACCGCTTGGGTAGAGTGCCACGGCCTTGAGCGCCACCGGCCCCCGGAACTGCTCGGTTACATCCGAGATGGTCTCAATGCGTACGTCGGAAAACTCTTGCAGGGCCAGTATCCTCCTGTCCTGCAGCACTGTGCTCACATCGGCATCGTGAAACAGCATTACCAGCGGAACCTCTTCAGGTATGGCCGACCACCATTCCCGGTCACCGGCATGCTGCGAGCAGGCGGCGAGAAAAAGCAGGGGAATGAAAAAAAAGTAAAATGGAAACGAGGATCTTGCTATCATAGGAAAGAGTTGGGAAATACCCCGACGGGCACAGCGTTTTATGAGAACGTTACCGTTTTGGAGGAACGTCACTGAATTTTGAAGAATGTCACCGAATTTAGAAGAAACGTCACCGAATTTAGAAGAATGACACCGTAATTAGAGAAACGTCACCATTTTCAGACAACGTCACAATCACATAAAATATCATTTTTTGGATGAGTTTTTTGAATCCAATCTTGCTGACCGCGCTTGCAGCCGCCGCCATACCGGTTATCATACATTTGATAAACTTGCGCAAGCCGCGTAAAATTGCCTTTTCCACCCTGGCTTTTTTCCAGGAATTGCAAAAATCGACGATCCGGCGCATCAACCTGAAGCGATATCTGCTTCTTGCCATGCGGGTGATGGCCGTATTGATGCTGGCCCTCGCGCTGGCGCGGCCGTTCCTTCCCTCCCAGGTGGCCGGATGGCTGGGCGCTTCCGCACAAAGCGACCGCATTGCCATACTTATCGATAACGGCCCCAGCATGATGCAGATTGACGAGGCGGGTCCATACATGGACCAGGCGCGCAGCGCCGCCGTTGAGATTGTAAACCAGACCGGTGAGGAAGCCCGTTTCCTGATGGTCCCGTCGCATGGCGAACTGGCATCGGGGCGGTTCATGCGGCAGGCGGAGGCCCTGCGTTATCTCGAGCAGTTGCAGCCTGTCAACAAAGGCGGTTATCCGGCCGAAAGAATGGCCTATACCCAGGACCGCCTGGATGATGAACCGGGCGCACGCGGGCGGGTGTACTGGATATCCGATGCGCGCAAAACACATCTTGAAAAACTTGATGGTGCATTCCTCATGGCGGAAGCGGACCGGGAATGGAACCCCGTGACCTTCATCCGTGTCGGGGACAGCTCCTTCCAGAACGTCGGAATTTCCGGGGTGGAGGTGGCCGGTCAGGTGCTTGGTGTCGACGTGCCGGCCGGAGTTTCGGTCACCGTTCGCAATTACGGCGCCCAGCCGGTATACAACCACTATCTCAGCCTTGAGATCGACGGTGAGCGCATAGGGCAGTATGAGGTCAGCCTGGACGGCGGACAGGAGCGTCAACTGCTTTTCGAAATCATATCTGAGTCGCCGGGCGTCATCAGAGGCAGGGCCATTCTGGAAGGCGGCACCCACACATTTGACCACAAGCGATATTTTTCCATCGAGGTGCCCGAGAGCAGAAGGGTGCTTCTGGTGAGTGACCAGGGGGAGGATGGGACCCGCCGCTCCTATTTACGTCCGGCCCTGATCGCGGCCAGTGAAACCGGCACCCGCATCCACACATCCTTTACCGATGTCAGTACGCTCAGGGAGTATGATCTGGATACATTTGATGCCATTATCCTGGAGAGTCTGAGAAGGATTCCCGACTACCTGCAGGCGGAGCTGGCACAGTTTGTGCAGCAGGGTCGGGGCATTCTGTTTCTGCCATCCGAACAGGGGAGCATCGAGAACTACAACCGTTTTCTGAGACAGTTCAATGCCGGTTCTTTTACGGGCATGAGGGGCACATACGGCAGGTTTGAAGACATTGCGTCGCTGCAGCCGCTTGACACCGGGCATCTGCTGGCGGCCGAGCTTTTCGAGAGCGGTGACGACGAAGAGCTCCGGGTAGACATGCCGGCCATTTTTCACTACTGGCGGTACCAGCGCGATGATGGCGGGTCGGGAGCCGCCGTGCTTCGCACGAACCTTGGCGAGCCGCTTTTTATGGAACACTCCTTTGGAGACGGCATGGTCATGGTGGGGAGTATGGGATTCAGTCCCGGCTGGTCCAACATGAGCATCAAGCCGATCTATGCCCCGCTGGTGTACCGCATGTTGCTCTATGTGGTCGCATGGGAGCATGGCGGTGTGAGAGAGCATATCCTTGGCTCACCATTCGACCGCTATTTCACGGAATTCGGCACGCAGGTAACCCTGCAACTCAACGGTGAGGAAATCCGTCCGGAAACGGTTGCAAGTGCCAGGGGGCTCCGAATCCGCTATCCCGCACAGGAGTGGCAGCCCGGATGGCTGGAGCTGCAGCTGGATGGAAAAAAAACTGCCATAGCCATCAATCAGGATATATTGGAATCGGATTTTGCATCGTTATCATTGGCAGAGACACAACAATTTCTGACAGAAATCGTGCCCGTGGCGGGCGTGGTCAGCATAGCCGGATACAGTGCTGATGAAATACGTTCTGCCATGGCAGCTATCAGTTTCGGAAGAGAAATATGGAACTGGTTTATTTTTATTGCACTTGCTTTTATGGTTGGAGAATGCATTATTTCAAAAAAATACCGAACGGAAACCGTTGACGAGTAACCGGGTTAGCTTATGATCGACATTGCTACAGTTCACCTCGTGATTTTGGCATTGGTAACACTAGCGACAACGATGATCATGATGGTCACCGCTTCCAATGCCCTGCGCCTGCGTCATGTCGAAATCAGCTGGAGATCCGGCAAGATCCTTGGTTTCCCGCTTTTTTCAACTATTTTCCTGGTCGTGACCATCACCCTGTCGGTTCTGGTGTACGCGCAGCAACTCTATCATCTCACCATACCCATGTTCTGTTACAACTGGGTAGGTGCAACCTGGTTCGTCACCAGCTACCTGATGTCCAAGCGATATGTTACGGATAATGGTATCGTCAAAAATATCAACGATCCATCACAAACCGTAGCCTGGAACCGCATCCTGGATTATGTGGAACGCAATGACGGGAAGAAACTGAAATACATATTTTTCTATCCGGAGCAGGTATCCGGAGGACGGACCCAATGCATACGGCTGGAGTTGGACATTCCAAAAGACAAGCGTCCGGCATTCACGCAGATAATGCGTAAAAAGCTGGGTCGCCGGTTTAGCCTCAGTGAATTTGAAAACAAAGGAATCCAGGAGCTTAAGTAACCTTATCCATTGTAACCATCATATCATCATCCCCGGAAAAGTAAAGACAGGCAGGTTTATTTGAACAACGATCTTAAAACGAATATCGAAGAAAAAGAGCGTGCAGTACTGGTTGGTATTTACGGGGACACGACGGACAAAAACCTTGCAGAGGAACATCTTGCAGAGCTTGAACTTCTGACGGATACG
>SKYY01000164.1 GCA_007127665.1 Balneolales bacterium
CTGGGCAATCCGGTGCTCTCGGCCGATGCCATGATCATGACTACCGGTGTGCTGACCATGATAGGATTGGCGGCAGGGGTTTTCCCCGCACGCCGGGCAGCGCTTGTCAATCCGGTGGAGTCACTGCGTTACGAGTAGCAAGCCGTGTTTTTTTGCCACGGTGCCCATCCACCAGTCCGGTACTTTTTATTACGCTTCGCCAGCGATATATTTGAATGGACACGCAAAGAGGTGTCGCGGGTTGATATTTGGCCTGATAAAGATAATGTATCCTGACGCGAGACTGGTGTCAGCGGCTGTCTGGCAATGAGAGCCTGCACTGAAACGAGTGGCTGTACTTTATAACGAGTGGCTGTACTTTATAGAGATTTATGACCGGCAATATTGAAACGGAAAACATTCGGTTCACCGAAAAACCGGTACTCTCGGTCGAAACCGCTACCCCGGTTTGCTCGGTGGCTCTTCGGCTCCCGGATGGCACGGTTCACGAATTACGTTCCGAAGGCAAGGGGGTGCACTCTGAGCAGACCTTTGTCTATATCGACCGCCTGCTTGCGCGCGAAAAGCTTGCAGTGAATGACCTGGGGGCTGTAATTATCAGTGCCGGACCGGGTTCCTACACCGGGCTGAGAGTGGCCAGCAGTGCGGTTAAAGGCTTGCTTTTTCAGACGGAAGTTCCACTTTATGCGTGTCAGACGCTTGGAGCTATTGCTCTGGGAGCCATGTATGCCGCGCGTGGCATGCATGACGCGTACGCTACGTCAGTTATCCGGCCCGAATTCGCCATCCAACCGACATCCACCATCCAACTCACATCCACCATCCGATCCACGCCTGCCAGTCGACACACACCTGACCCCCGGCATAAGTCTGCCATCCGTAAATCCGATGCCGAACCGGGAGCGGATGAGTCGTTGTCCGGGTCGTCATTTGTCCCTGAAGACCGGAGCGCAGTACCCGCTGATGGAACGATGCGTCTGTCGGGGTGTGATGCGGTTATTGATGCCCGCCGCAATCATTTGTACCACCAGTCCTGGAGATTTCTTGGGGATGGGTTGGAGCCGGAGTCGGAAGTGCAAGTGCGTGAACTGGGGGAAATCCTGGAGTGGTGGAAGTCGGGCCGGCTGGTAGTTGGAACCGGTTTGGAACGCCTGAAAGAGATTGCTTCTGATGTCGCGGGAAGGAGTGAAAAGATGTCCGTTTTGCCGTATCAGAATCTGATCAGTGCTTCGAATATCCTCACCTTTCCTGACCGCTGCAGCGGAGCGCGGATGGGCCATCTGATAAAAAAAGTCGCACCGGAACATTTTGAGCCTTATTATTACACGGGTCTGTAAGAAATAGCCGGACGGTTTCAAAAACACTTTATGAACATACAGTTATGAGTTGGTTTGAACGCAAGGATCTGAATATTGTCACCAAGGCACCCAAGGAAATGCCCGAAGGGATCTGGGTCAAGGTGCCGACAACAGGCGAAACCGTTCATCGCCGTGAACTGGAGGAAAACAGCTGGGTGGACCCGGTAAGCGGTGATCACTTTCCGATCGGAAGCGACGATTATTTCCATCTGCTTTTTGATGAAGGGAAATTTGCCGAAATGGGGGATCATATTCGGCCGGTGGACCCCCTCACTTTTACAGACCGTAAGACCTATAAGTCACGTCTTGCTGATACAGAGAAAAAAACCGGGTTGACTGATGCGGTGAAAGTTGCGACGGGCAAAATGCGGGATCTGGATATTGTTGTGGCGTGCATGGACTTCCGTTTTATCGGCGGCAGCATGGGTTCGGTGGTTGGCGAGCGGATCGGAATTGCCATTGACTATGCCAGGGAGCAGAAATTTCCGCTGATCATTATTTCCCAGTCGGGTGGTGCCCGGATGATGGAAAGTGTGCTGAGCCTGATGCAGATGGCGAAAACCTCCGCCAAACTGGCTCTTCTTCATGAGGCCGGCGTTCCCTACATTTCGGTGATGACCAATCCGACCACCGGAGGGGTGACCGCCAGTTTTGCCATGCTGGGTGATTTCAATGTGGCTGAGCCGGGTGCGTTGATCGGTTTTGCAGGTCCCCGGGTCATCCGGCAGACGATAGGCCGGGATCTGCCTGACGGTTTTCAGACATCCGAGTACCTTCTTGAGCACGGGTTCCTGGACTTCATCGTTTCCCGAAACAAAATGAAGAACCGACTGTCAAGGCTGCTCAAAATCCTGTTGCACAAGTTTGAAGAGTGACTTTATTGCCCATCCGCCGGGTCACTGATCGTGTTGACGGCTTGTGAGCCGCAAGTTGCTGTTTTAAAACTTCCGTTCGAAGACCTTTGTGTCGAGGACCGTTGTCCGCACGTTTGTCGGTTTGTACGGATCATAATCACAAAAGAGGCCCAATCCGCACAGAAAAGTGACAAATACGTGCTGATTGACAGCACTCTTTTGGTTATTATTGCTAGTCGATTATGGCAATCCGAAGGGAAGAGATGATAACATGAGATTTGCTGATTACGCGAAACTTTATTTGAAAGCCGGAGACGGCGGATCCGGAATGGCGCATTTCCGAAGGGAAAAGTATGTGCCGAGAGGGGGGCCGGATGGTGGCGATGGTGGCGATGGCGGCAGTATCCTGCTGGCAGGAGACAGCCATATGAACACCCTGCTGGATTTGCGATACAAGAAATTTTTAAAAGCAAGGAAGGGGCAACCGGGTGGCTCATCCCAGAAAACAGGCAAGAAGGGGGAAGACATCGTGCTTCGGGTGCCGCTTGGTACAGTAGCATACGAAAGCGATACACGTCGTTTGATTGGAGAAGTCGTCCATCATGGTGAAGAGCTGGTACTTGCCCGTGGCGGCAAAGGCGGACTGGGGAATACGCACTTCAAGACAGCTACGAATCAGACGCCACACTACGCACAACCCGGTGAACCCGGAGAGGAGATCGTTGTGGAAATTGAGCTAAAGCTCATTGCGGAAGTCGGTTTGGTCGGTTTTCCGAACGCAGGGAAAAGTACCCTGCTATCGTCACTCTCCGCGGCACGGCCCAAAATTGCCGATTACCCGTTCACAACGCTGGAACCCAATCTTGGTGTGGTCCAGATGGCAGACCATCGGAGTTTTGTGATGGCGGATATTCCCGGGATCATTGAAAAGGCCCACGAAGGCAAGGGACTTGGGCTTCAGTTTTTAAGGCATATCGAAAGGAACAAGGTTCTGCTGTTTGTCATCAACGGCATGAGCGATGTTTCGGAGGAGTACCGCATCCTCTGTGACGAATTGCGTGCCTACAGGAAAGACCTGATGGACAAACCAAGGCTCGTTGCCGTTACCCATATGGATCTTTTCCCGGAATACAAGTTGGACGAACAACCTGATATCGATGTTGGTTACGTGCCGATATCGGCCGTGACCGGGTACAGGCTGGATGAACTCAAGGAGCAGATCTGGAGGATGCTTCACAAAAGGGAATAACTGTTTCAAATACAGTCTCTGCGAGCTGGCGGAGACATTCAAGCAGAGGCGATAAGAATAATATATGGGTACGAGAGAGGATTATGTGCGAGCCAGCCTGGCGCTGTCCATGATACCGTCCGTAGGCGGGGGCAGGACACGCAGGTTGATTGAGCATTTTGGAGATCCAGGGTCTGTTTTTTCGGCCGACCTGGCCTCGCTGTCGGCTGTGGCATCCATCGGTGCCTCTGTGGCCAAATCCATCAGCAACTTTTCAGCGTGGGGGGAAGTAGACCGCCTGCTGATGTTGACAAAAAAGCATGGGATGGAGCTGCTTACACCGAAAGATAAATGTTATCCCGGACGTTTACCCCATATTTATGATCCGCCTGCTGTCCTCTGGGCAAGAGGCAACACGAAGGCGCTGAAAAATGACTTTCTTGCTGTTGTCGGCACTCGTAAACCGACCCGGGATGGAAGAGACGTGACTATCCGTCTAACGAGGAGTCTGATCCAAAAAACAACGGTCAGTATTGTCAGCGGCCTCGCCCATGGCGTGGACACGCTCGCTCACGCAGAGGCACTGAGAAGCAAGCGCTGTACTGTAGCGGTCCTGGCTTGCGGTCTCGACCGGGTATATCCAGCCGGTAACAGATCTCTGGCTTTGCAGATAATGAAGAGCGGTGGTGCTCTGATAAGTGAATATCCCCCGGGTACTAAACCCGAATCGCACCACTTTCCTGCAAGAAACAGGATTGTGAGTGGACTGTCCGTTGGGGTGCTTGTAACGGAAACCGGTGTCAGTGGCGGCAGTATGATTACCGCCAGTGCAGCCCTGGACCAGGGAAGGGAGGTATTTGCCGTGCCGCACGGTCTTTGGAATGAACGGGGTGAGGGATGCAACAGGATAATCCAGCGTGGGTGGGGCAAACTGGTTTGTGACGCAGATGATATCATTTCGGAGCTACCCTTGAATATGCGTCGCGATCTTTCATGTCATAGTAACGGGAATGACACGACGGAGTACCGTGAGCGTATCCGGGAGCGGCTTCAAAACCCGGAAACAGATCCATCAGAGAAGGCCGTTTTACGGTTTCTTACTGATCAGGAGAGGCACATTGACGAAATATCACGAGAAACAGGGATTGCTTCCCATGCATTGCTTGGGCTTCTGCTGAAACTTGAGTTGGACGGTCTGGTCGCCCAGGTACCCGGAAAAAAATTCACGCTCAGTAAATTATGAGGCACTCAACAATTTTTCATATTATACGTCCCAGTAACAGAGAATCCAGTTACAGAGAATGTGCTAATATCTGTATTTACA
>SKYY01000229.1 GCA_007127665.1 Balneolales bacterium
GAACTCTCCCCTGAAATCCGTTACCTGTCCGACTGGGGCGGCATCATGTCGTATATCCTGATGATCATCATCATGATGGCGCTGTCATTCGGGATTTTGAATACCATGCTTATGGCCATTTTTGAACGCACTCGCGAGCTGGGCATGCTCATTTCCATCGGTATGAGCCGCACCCGGGTGTTTGTTATGATCATGCTGGAGTCGCTGATGCTGACCATGACCGGAGCGCTTGCCGGGTTTGCGGTTTCGTGGATCACGATCTCGTACCTGTCCGGCCACGGCATCGACATGAGCAGGTTTGCCGAAGGCCTTGCCGAGTTCGGGTTCGACCCGGTGACCTATCCGTTTGTGACGCCCGGTGAGTATGCCGCAATATCCGTCATTGTAATCTGTGCAGCACTGCTTGCTTCCATCTATCCGGCTGTCAAAGCGGTACGGCTCAATCCGCTCGAAGCATCCAAAGAGTGACCTTGCTTGCCGCTCTGTGTCACTTATATTTGGATGACATGTCAGTGACAGCAACCCAACACACATGAGCATGATTAAAACGTCATGGCATAATATCTGACAGTATAAATCCAGACATTTAAACAGATAAAATGTTACAACGTAAATGGTTCGATATTATCGGGATCCACAGAACCGTGACAAAAAACTGAGTCAGGAGGACTTTTGTAATGGCATTTTACCTGCGTAAGGGATTCAATTTTGGTCCCGTCCGGCTTAATCTTTCGAAAGGCGGCGTAGGGGTCTCAGGAGGCATCACCGGGGCCCGGGTGGGGATGAGCCCGAGAGGCGCTTATGTTCACGGCGGACGCAGCGGTCTCTACTACCGTAAATATGCCCGTAAGGGAAGAGGGCGTTCACCCGCTCGTTTCGGACGACAGGGTGCAGAACTAACGGGTACAGGTCATGACGCACCGCCCCGTCATCGAAGCCCTGGGGGTTCAGCACATGTCACCGCTCAGGATAGTTATGCCATTCCGGATTACACCCCCGGTGGCATGGTCGAGGTGTTTGTGGATACAGGTGTAACCTGGCCATCGCCCGTGCGCATCCGTACACCCGATGTTTTCCCCGCACCGGATTTTCCCCGTACGACCGGACTTCTTTATCTTGCGGTGCCAGGGCTGCTGCTGTTTTTCGGGGGGCTTGCAGGCCTGTTTGGCGGAGCAGTAACCGCTGCGGGATTGATTCTGCTCATCGGCTCACTGGGTGCCTACATCTACATCGACTACAAAAACAGCCGGGCTGCAAAATTGCTGAATGCTCTTCAAAAGGAGTTGGAACAGCAAAAGCCGGACCCGGAAAATGTACGTGCGATACTTGGCCAAACAACAGGCCTGCAAGGTTTGTGGCGAAAGTGGATTGATTTCCACGGAGGATATCACCTGGAACAGGCATATGCCGAAAAACCGGACCAAATCCCTGAAAGTCTCATCGAAAAGTTTGAGCGCCAGACCGTGCTCGGCAGAGAAGAACGCGAAAAATTGCACATCGCCCTGTTTCAGCGCCGGTTTGAAGAGCTGGCCCGCGACCATTCGCTTACGGAAGAAGACGAACGGCATCTCCGTGAACTGGCGGAACGGCTGGACCTCGGAGAGCATCAGATCGGCGAGGAACTGGATACACTGGTCGTGCTTTCCGAAATTCGGCGCGAGGCCGAAACTTTTCCTGCCGAAATCGACCCGCCGGTGCGTCTGACTGGCGGTGAAAAATGCTATGCGGCAGTACCCGGACGGCTGCTCAAGGAAAAAGTGCAGCAGTACCGGACCATCGACCGGGTCCGGCACAAGTACGTCGGATTCGAGGTGGACATGGACGGGACCGTCTGTCTTACCAACAAGCGCATCCTCATCGTTGCCCAAGGCTCACGCGACTACCGGCTCAACCGCATCCTGGATGTGATCCTCTCCCTTGAGGACGCCACGGTGCGGCTGGTTCTGGACGGCCGCAAATCACCGGTCATCCTGACCATGGAACGTCCGGCCCTGTTCGCAGCACGGATGCAGCATCTGCTCGACGCGCAATAGCATCAGCGTTTCCATTTTTTTCCGGGAAATGCTTATCCAGGTCCTTATACAAAACAGACGGCCTGAATCAGCTCTCCAATCGCGTGGTTTGCCCCGCGTTCAAACCTCATCCAGCGCCTGTTCGATATCCCAGATCAGGTCTTTGTAATACTCCACACCGATAGAAAGCCGCACGAGTTTATCGGTAACGGACACTTCCTTGAGATGCTCCTTGTCAACCCCCGCATGGGTCATGGAGGCGGGATGCTCCACAAGTGACTCCGTTCCACCCAGACTTACGGCCAGTTTGATAAGCTGCAGGGCATTGATGAACCGGAACGCCTCGGCTTCACCGCCTTTGATGTCAAAAGAAATCATGGCTCCGGTGGATGTGTACTGGCGCTCAAAAATCTCGTAAGCCCTGGTCCCCGGTTTGAGGAGGCCCAGATAGTACACCTTCTCCACTTTGGGATGCTCATTCAGGTATTCAGCGATGCGCCGTGCGTTTTTTGCCTGTTTCTCCATGCGCACCTTGAGAGTCTCCAGACTGCGCATGAGCATCCATCCGGTGTGTGGTGATGCCATGTTGCCCAGCAGCGTACGCAGTGACTTGACCCTGGTCATCACCTCCTTGCTGCCGCAGCATGCTCCTGCGATCAGGTCACTGTGTCCGCCAATATACTTGGTCGCCGAATAAATCGAAAAATCGGCACCGTGCTTGAGCGGTTTTTGCCATAACGGACCCATAAAGGTATTGTCCACGCCCAGATACACCTTTTTGTCCTTATTACTGTACTTGTCGGCAATTTTCTTGCAGCATTCAATGTCAATGACAGCATTTGTAGGATTTGCAGGTGTTTCTATGAAAATCATGGCAAGCTGGTCTGCCCGTCCGGTCTCCTCAAGCACTTCCTCTATCTCCTTTCGGCATTGGTGTGGAGTGAAGCCGACCGAGTGTACTCCGATTTTCGGAAGGAAATGATGGATGAAGTGGTCTGTTCCACCATAGAGGGGGATGCTGTGCAGCAGCAGATCGCCGGGTTTCAGGAATTCCAGCAAAACGGTAGTGATGGCAGACATTCCGCTTTCAAATACGGCGCAGTCGTCGGACTTGTCCCAGAGCGAAAGCCGATCCTCCAGTATTTCAAGGTCGGGATTGTTCATCCGGCTGTATATGAGTCCGGGCTCTTCGTCAGGATATTTTTCACGGAGCCCGCAGGCCACCTCAAAGAAGGCCTTGCCCTCCTCGGCTGATTTGAATACAAATGTGGATGTCAGAAAGATGGGTGATTTGATGGCACCCTCGGAAAGAGAGGGCTTGTAACCGTAGGACATCATCAGGCTTTCCGGCCGGAAAGTGTGTTTCTTTTTTTTCATAACTCTCCTTTTAATGGTATGTAAACTTTCATTGTCCCGTCTGAAATACTCTCCTCCAGGGCTGCCCTTACCAATCAGCTTCCGGTCTCGCCTCCAGTCAGGGATCGGCCCTGCAGCTACCGCCGGCTTCCAAAATAATTGCGGATTCTGCATCCAATATATGAGGTTATAGGGATTTTTTTCACTTCTTTTTAAAAAATCGATTTTAAAACCGTTTTTCTTTCAGGGATGATTTATTGGTGATATTATTCTGCTGTTTGTGATTCCAGCGGATGCTTTCTTATTATTGGCATGTGTGGATGAGTGAGGCCGCACACAAAGGTTTTGATATCCTGAAACTTATTTCGTGATCAGTCAGAGAAAAAATAATTCCGGTACAGGTGAACAGGTTCTTCCATCGTCGGAAGGCGGTCTTGGTACGTTCGGAGGGGTGTTCACGCCATCCGTGCTCACGATTCTGGGCGTGATCATGTACCTGCGCTTCGGCTGGGTCGTAGGCAACGTGGGCCTCACAGGCACGCTGGTGATCGTGACCCTGTCCACCAGTATCACTTTCCTGACGGCCATGTCCATTGCCGCTATCGCCACGGACCAGCGCGTGCGAACCGGCGGGGCCTATTACATGATCAGCCGCTCGCTGGGCATCGAGTCTGGCGGGGCCATAGGCATTCCGCTTTACCTGGCACAGGCGTTATCGGTCGCATTGTACACGGTCGGTTTTGCAGAGAGCCTGGTGAGTGTCTTTCCGCAGCTCAGTTTCCGGGCTGTTGGACTCGCTACCACCGTTGCCGTGGCCGGCCTTGCACTCATATCGGCAAGGGTTGCCATCCGTGCGCAATATTTCATCATGTTTGGTATCGCGCTCTCTCTGTTGTCGTTTATACTGGGCGGACCTGTGGAGCCATCGGATCCCGCAGCTATTGAAGTTGCGGAACGGCAATCAGAAGGCTTCTGGATCGTGTTTGCAGTTTTCTTTCCAGCCGTTACGGGCATTATGGCCGGCGTGAACATGTCCGGTGACCTAAAGAACCCGACCCGTTCCATTCCGCTTGGGACATTTGCGGCCATCGGGGTGGGATATGTGATCTACATGACCCTGCCTGTCCTGCTGGCCGGTCGCGCCGATGCTGCCGCGTTGATCGATGATCCGCTCATCATGCGTGAAATGGCCTGGTGGGGCGACGCCATTCTGATCGGGGTCTGGGGGGCAACGCTCTCCAGTGCGGTAGGAAGCATACTCGGGGCGCCCCGGGTACTACAGGCGTTGGCACGCGACGGTGTGCTCCCGGTATGGATGCGCTGGCTTGGAAGGGGTGAAGGAAAGGATGACATTCCCCGCATCGGTACCCTGTTGAC
>SKYY01000104.1 GCA_007127665.1 Balneolales bacterium
CCCATCTGGCCGACTCCGGGCCGCTTCGCGTTTACAGCTCAAAACACATCCAAAAACCGGCCAGGCCCAGACCCATCCAACCGCATCCAGCCAGCCCGGACCACATCCGAACAGCTCCAGGGTCAGACCCATCCAGCCCCGCTTGCAGGCACCTTGGCACCCTTTTTTTCATCACGAGCATTGATGTGGTACCCTGAAGCAGAACACATGCAATAAGCTTCAGAAAAACAAAGAATAGCAACATAGCTATTGAATAAACAAGTGGTACTCACATTGTCATTTCTTTGAAGGAATAAATAATGATATATTTCTATCGTCAATAATAAATGGGACATAGGAACTGCCGGGGTTATCCTTTTGTTTTACCGTTTTTCAAATATCGCACATAAAATTTAGCATGAGCAATCGTTTTCATTCCTTTGATGAGTTTATAAAACACTATCGAACAACTCTCAGGAACTTGTTCCGTGAACCCAAAAACCATCAGACGGTCAGTTTGCATCGTGGAGTTCCCCCGATGCTTATGAGGGATGTAATGCAATGTCAACCGCTCAATGTTTTTATATCGGCAGATCACGGCGGATATGGTGGTGACGTAAGTCAATGCCTGAGTATGCTTGAAGCTTCCTCGTATGAGTCACTTCCGCTTTCTCTCATGATGGGAATTAATGGTGCACTGTTCATACAGCCCGTAACCAGATATGCCGAAGATTCCGTTGCACAGGAAATATTGAACAGGTTTGCCAATGAGCAGGCTATGGGTGGGCTCATGATCACGGAACCGGGATACGGGTCAGATGCCCTGCACATGCAAACCAACTATCAGCTCCAGGGTGATGGCTATCAGGTGATAGGCACCAAACACTGGGCCGGGTTGACAGGCTGGGCTGATTACTGGCTTATTACAGCCAGGCAGAAAAAGAAAGACGGTTCCCTTGGCAGGGATATCGACTTCTTCGTACATGATTCAAGGAATCCTGGTGTGGAAGTAGAGGAATACTTTGAAAACCTGGGCCTTTACATGCTTCCGTACGGTCGGAATCGAATAAACACACATATTCCTCAATCATGCCGGCTTCAACCAGAGTCTACAGGAATTAAACTGATGCTGGATATGCTTCACAGAAGCCGATTGCAATTTCCAGGCATGGCCATGGGTTTCCTGCACCGTCTTGCTGATGATGCACTTGATCATGTGAAAAACCGAAATGTTGGTGGAAAAAGCCTTCTTCATTATGACCAGGTGAAGGAACGGATTGTCCGGATTCAGTCCTGGTTTACTTCCTGTGCAGCCATGTGCCGCTATACCAGTGAAAATGCACCGATTTCCAGAGATTTGTCGATGGAGGATGTTCCGGCAAATACCATCAAATCGGTTGTGACAGATATGATGCAGGATGCTGCTCAGTCTTTTCTGCAGCTGATGGGCGCAAAAGGGTATCGCCTGGACCATATGGCGGGACGTGGCATAATTGACAGCCGTCCGTTTCAGATATTTGAAGGGTCCAATGATATCCTGTATCAGCAGATAACAGAATCCGTCATTAAAAAAATGAGAAAGAGTGGTGTCACATCCCTGTATTCCTACATGAAAGATTATGAGCTTACCAGCAATGCCTCGGAATATCTTCGATCAGTTATGAACTTTTCGGTGGACCAGGCTCTGAGCCAGAGAAAACAGGTTATTCTGGGTAAAATACTTGGATATGCGATAACCATGAATATGGTGATTCAGTTAGGAGAGCGTGGTTTCCAGAAGAACCTCATAGAGAATGCACTGGATGTGCTGTCTGCAGATATAAAGAAAATGCTCTCCGCAATGACTGCTGCTACCGGAACAGAGCCCGCCGAGTCGATCGGTACAGATGGTGAATGGTTTGCTTTCGTGTAGTATACTACGAGATTACTCTGAAATGGCAGGAAAATGAGACGGAGGCAACTATTAGCGACCTTCGTAATCAGGCAAAGAGGCATTCCCAAATCTTGTTGCGTTAGAAATTTGAGTCCGCCCGGCGTATAGTGATTGACGTTGGTCAATTCAGTACACCAACAATATCTTTTGGTTACGGAATGCGGTTACGGTACCTCCTGTTTTACGGATCGTTCTGCCCGGCCTGAACGGTTTTATGCGTGATCACGGCCCCATGTTTCAGCAGCTTGTGTACAGGACATTTTCCTGCGATAATGTCAAGCTTTTTGAGTTGTTCACGAGTTATGTCTCCAAGAACCTCAATCTCTGCATGAATAAAGTGTGCCTTTCCTTTGTCAATCATCCATGGTTTATCCACAAAGCGCTCGTCATTCTCCTTGACGGATTTCTTTTCAGCGCTAATACGAACCAATACCTGCTGTATCGGTATCTTTTTCAGATCCGCATACATTCTCAGGGTCATGCATATACAACCGGCAAGTGCTGAATAGACATTCTGGACGGGTGTCGGACCCTGATTGTTGCCTCCAAGGGAAACGGGTTCATCCAAAATCTGCATGTGTCCGTCAATCTCAACGGTAGTTAGAAATTTTGGGTTGGTTTGCAGTTTTGCAGTAATCATTTTTTTGGAAGGTTGGTAATAATTTTATTTTTTATACCAATTAATGATTATCGATATCATAGGTTATAGATATCATATAATGATATATAAATTAAAGTATATGAAATTTTATGGATAAAGAAAAGCTCGTTGTACTCACTGGTGCCGGCATCAGTGCCGAAAGTGGAATCACAACGTTTCGGGACTCTGGTGGGCTCTGGGAAGGCTTCGATGTCATGGAAGTGGCATCGATAGACGGGTGGTATCAGGATCCCGGGAAGGTGCTTGAGTTTTACAACAGCCGTCGCCGCGACCTTAAGGATGCCCGGCCAAATGAAGGTCATAACGCATTGGTTGAGTTAGAGAAATATTATGATGTGGTTGTCATTACGCAGAATGTAGATGACCTGCATGAAAGGGCCGGTTCGGAGCGCGTCATCCATCTGCACGGTGAGCTGACCAAGGCCAGGCCCGATAATGCAAATGATCCGATCTGGGATATCGGCTACCGTGATATACACATTGGCGATTGTGACGAAAAAGGGCGTCAGTTACGACCCCATATTGTCTGGTTTGGTGAAATGGTACCCATGATGGAAATTGCGGCTATGGAAGTTGCCACATGCAACAAGCTGCTGATCATAGGTACCTCGCTTGTCGTCTATCCGGCAGCCGGACTGGTGGAGCTCGTACCCGAATATGCACCAATATATGTTATTGACCCCGTAGTTCCGGAATATCGGTTCCCGCGAAATGTTCATTTCATCCATGAAAGTGCGGCAAAGGGCACTCCGAAACTGGTAAAGGATTTGCTGGATTCCGTATAGCTGAGCATCTGATGCAACAGGTAACTGCATCCAGTGAC
Source organism: Balneolales bacterium (assembly GCA_007127665.1). Classification (GTDB taxonomy): domain Bacteria; phylum Bacteroidota; class Rhodothermia; order Balneolales; family Natronogracilivirgulaceae; genus SKNL01. The sequence continues at coordinate 3,397 of SKYY01000104.1, forward strand.
AATCGACTACAGCAAAAATCCAGGACATCAGCATCCGGGTGAAGCAGAAAAGCTGTGTTCAAGTGATAAGTGGCAATCTGTATCCTGGCATAAGGCATCGGAATAAAAAGGTATTCGTTTTGCCGTAGTTCATGTATATTTAAATATGGTACCAGCTAACTGGTCGTGGCACATTCATAAACGCTGTAACTCAAGACGATGGGGTTTGCATGAAACAGGAAGAAAAAGAAGCATTGCTTGAATACCTTGTACAATTTTCCAACATTGAAAAGCAGTTTCCGCTGTTTCAGGGAGTACAGGATCCGGAAGCGGTTGCCGATTTCATCGGTATAGATACCGATAATTTCAGGAAAATACGGGAGGTATTTGATCAGCATGCCCGGCAGGCTGCCGAGGAGATTCTCAAAGATGAAGGCATGATGACCTTGGCGGAAAAGTTGCCTTTTAAGCCAAACGACACCATTGCCGTTATCGGGGACAGCATCACGGACGATCGTCAGAGTTGGTTCCATATCCTGCGTAACCTGCTTGATCTTGTAATCCCGAAAGTTCAGATACGCTACATTGATGCCAGCATCAGTGGTTCGTTTTCTGCGGATGCCTTGAGGAGGTTGGAACGCGATGTACTGTCGAAAAAGCCGGACTGGGTATTTGTGGCGTTGGGGAGTCAGGATGCTCTGCGCCTGCATCTGATACCTGGCCGCACGCTGGTCTCAATAGCTGAGTTTTGGGAAAATATTAACGCCATAGAATCGGCTATTTTACAAAACTGCAAAAATCCGCCGATATGGATTACTCCGCCTCCGGTCATTCCGGAGCTGATGCAGCAAATGCCGCTTCTGGATGGGGTCCTGGATGAACAGGATCTCAGAGACTTCAGGGAAGTGATTTCCGGAAAATCGGGTTACATTGTGGATCCGGCGGGGGATCGTATGGGGGTGCCACCCAAGGAGTGGAACTACTTGAATGATGGATATCGCCCCTCTCTTGCGGGCAACATGGAGACCGTAAGGAGTATTCTGAAAACGATGGGCAAAAAGAAAGAGTGAGTCTGTGTCCGCTATGAATCACTGCAGAATAATTTTGAGGGCAGCTTGAGGTCATCTTGAACTTACAATGCAGGTCCCTGATGCAGATCCATTAAAGCAGGTCCAATAATGCAGATTCCTGATGCAGGTCCAATCTTTCCTCTGGGAGATCGTTCAACCCATGTTACCAGCTCATTTGAAAACGGGTCAACTCTATGGCAAGTTGAGTATGGGTGGACAATGATCCCGGACTATCATTCCTCACAGAATGCAACAGGACAGGATTGAGGAATCCGAGCGCGTA
>SKYY01000238.1 GCA_007127665.1 Balneolales bacterium
ATGCACAGATTCTTCAGGTAAAGACCGACTTCACGCGCTCGAACAGGTTTTCCTTGACCTCTTTACTGTGGTCGGGGTTGAAGTTCCTGGATTCGCTCAGAGCCGAAATATGCTTTTTTTCCTCTTCGCTAAGTTTGGTTGGAATGAAGACCTGGATCCGGACATACTGATCACCAAACCTGTGCGTATTCAGACCTTTGATTCCTTTCTCCTTCATCCGGAGCATTTTTCCGGGTTGGGTACCCGGATCGATTTTAATGCGGGCTTTGCCTTTCAGAGTCGGGACTTCCGTGGTAATCCCCATAACTGCGTCGGGTATACTGATGTTGAGGTCGTAATAGATATCATCACCTTCACGGCGGAAATGCTCATGCTCTTTTTCCTCAATAAGCACGATCAGGGTTCCCGCTTCTCCACCCCGGATACCTGCGTGCCCCTGTCCTCTCATGCTGATGTAGTTACCTTTGGTGACCCCGCTCGGAATCTGGATCTTGACGGTCTCCTCACCTTTCACACGACCGTTCCCATGGCATTTCCGGCACTTGTTGCGAATGGTACGCCCTTCACCATGGCACGTGGGGCAGGGCTGGACGTTGACAAACTGACCGAACATCGTGCGGGTAACCTGGCGGACCTCACCCACGCCGTTACAGGTGTCACAGGTCATAAAATCATCCTCAGAATCCGCACCTGTCCCGTTGCACTCATCACAGGTGACCTGTTTTTTGACCTTGATTTCCCGTTCGGTACCAAAAGCGATCTCTTCAAGGGAGAGATGAAGCTTTACCTTCATATCTTCGCCGGGCTGGCCCGTGCCATTCCTGCGGCGGCTGCGGCCCTGTCCGCCCATTCCCCCGAAAATATCACCGCCAAAGATATCGCTGAACCGGCTGAAAATGTCTTCAAAGCTGACATCCTCGAAATCGGCTCCAAATCCACCGGCACCACGCAGGCCGTCATGGCCGAACTGATCATAGCGGGCCCGTTTATCGGGATCTTTCAACACGTCAAAGGCCTCGGCAGCCTCCTTGAATTTCTTTTCCGCTTCAGGATCGTTGGAGTTGCGGTCGGGATGATATTTCATCGCCATTTTGCGGTAAGCACGTTTGAGCTCCGCTTCCCCAACATCCTTGTTTACACCTAAAATCTCGTAGTAATCTCTTTTTGCCATTTGTTGTTTATTGACTCACTATTACTTTTGCGTGCCGGATAACACGGTCGCCTATTTTGTAGCCTGGCTCCAGGACCTGGAGCACGGTATTGCTTTCGGTGGATTCGTCCGGAGCCGGCTGGATGAGCATGGCGTCGTGTTTATCCACGTCAAACGGAACACCGGTTTCCTCAATGGCTTCCACACCGTAGTCTTTAAGCACACGCTCGAAATTGGAAACGACCAGCTTCAGGCCTTCCACAAAACCCTTCTCCAGGTCCTTTCCTTCGGAGGCTTCGACGCTTCGCTTGAGATCTTCGCGAATGGGCAGGAACCGTGAGACGGCATCGGCGCGCGCCTCTTCAAACAACTGAAGTCGCTCCTTTTGCGTTCTGCGTTTCAGGTTCTCGAATTCTGCCGCCTTGCGCAGCATGCTGTCCCTGGTCCGGGCCAGCTCTTCCGTCAGGCGTTCAATTTCCTTATCCGGATCCAGCATGTGATCCTCGCGCCTGTTGTCTGCTTCCGGCGTATCTTCCGTGGCCGGATGGCGGCTTTCGGCTGCGCTTGACGGACCGCTCATATCACGTTCTGACGTTGATCCGGCATCCGGTCCTGCTGTCGATTTTGCCGCTTCTTTTTCCGCTGTTCCCATGTTCATTTCATGATCCGGACCCGATTGTCCGGCCCGCTTGTTCCCGTCATTCATTTCCTGATTTTCATTTGTCGGCTTCTTGTCGCCGCCTCCTGCCGAGGCCGGGGCCGCGTCCATATCTTTCATTTTTTTATCAATAGGTGTCATGCTGTTGATCTAATACGTTTACTTGCAATTTCATTTCTTCGGGGAAACAATCACGCTGTTTCCAAGGTTGATCAATGTCCGTGTAACGAACGTGCCTGCAGGCAATTTCATGTTGCGATGCAACGCAACCCGATTTCATCCGGGATTGAACAGGTTGAACCGGTTGGCCAGCTGTTCGACCAGCGCAACCATTCTGCTGTAATTCATGCGCGTTGGTCCTACAAGTCCTATCGTACCTTTGATGCCACCGTAGTGATAATGAGTTGACACCACGCTGCACTGTTCGACCTGCTGGATTTTATTCTCTTTACCGATCCGGATCTGCACTTCGTGGTCATCCTGTTTCGTTTCTTTTCCATCGAAAAGGTGGATGATCATGTCCTCGTTTTCCAGCAACTCAACAATGCCTTTGTAGTTGCCGAGGTCGCTGAATTCAGGTTGCAGGGCCATGTATTCGACACCGCCGAAGTGGAATTTCCGCAGCTGCCGGTCGTCGAAGATCGTATCGGCGCTGTCAAGGAAAACCCGTATCAGCCCGGAAGAGTCGTTCCCGTCAAAACCGGCCAGCATCTCGTCAATTTTGCTTGTGATCTCGCTGAGTTTGTAGCCGTGCAGGCGTTCATTCAGGAACCGGGCGACGCGCTCCATTTCTGCCGGACCAATCTCGCTCTGCACCTCCACCGTCAGGGTTTTAACGATTCCACTTTCAATGGTCAGCACCACCAGGATACGGTTGGAACTTATGGATACGAGTTCGATCTTCCGGAATACACCGTGTGCCAGCTTGGGCGCGATCACGACCGCCAGCAGATTGGAAAGCCGGGCAAGGATGCGAGCCGCGGACTGCACCGCCTCATCCACATCCGTGGTCAGATAAGTCCGGATGGTATCCATGATCTGGCGCTCCTCCTTGCTCAGCACCGAAACCTGCATCAGGGAATTGACATACATCCGGTACCCGTCCTCGGTCGGAATACGTCCCGAAGAGGTATGCGGATGATCCAGAAGCCCCTTGCTTTCCAGGCTGTTCATGGCATTGCGGACCGTGGCGGAACTGATGTTCAACCGGTATCGCTCAACCAGTGTCCTGGATGCGACCGGACTGGCCGTCACAATGAAGTTCTGGATGATATACCTGAGTACCTCCTGCTCACGATGTGTCAGTTCGGAAAACCCTGATAATCTCATTTATTTTTGTCGTTTTTGAAACTTTTACAACTAAGTAAGTTAACAAAAATTCGAGTTAATTGAAACGACCACAGCAATCCATCCGATAAAAACTGTTCGGGAGCCGAACGGATTTCAAGTCAACGTTCATCCGCTCAGTATCCCCTTGCTTGGCAGGGTATTGCCCGTCACGCCTCGTTGAAGATCTCGATCATGTTGCCATCGGGATCGGAAATGAATACAAACCGGCCATTTTTCCGATTGGAAGGGCCGCTCAGTATGGTCACCTCCTGCTCGCGGAAAAAACCGGCCAGTTCATCCACGCGTTCGGGCGTATCCACAAAAAACCCGAAATGATCCACCCGGTAGTCCTTGGAAGTTTTTTCATATTCCGTTTCTGCTTCCACCAGCACAAGCGAATCTTTTCCGATACGATAGACGGTCATGCTGCGTCCCATTTTCTTCTCGATCTCAAATCCAAGTATGTCACTGTAAAACTGCTCGGCTTTTTCAATATTATTTACCCGAAGCGTGATGTGATTGAGGCCCTTGAACTTAAATTTACTCATATGTTACTTTTTTAAGTAGTGGATATTTGATATGAGAGTAATGGATGCGCCTTGAGCCTTTGTCTGATCTATTCACAGTTCACAGCCGGGGCGGCGGGACAGGCAAGGCCCGCGGTACACCGGCAAAAAAAACGCAGCTCGGAGTCGCTCCATAATATCTGCGCACAATATAACGTAATTTTACTTATTTCAGTTTAGTCATACTTTTGGTAACATCTCAGACCTGCCCTGCGAAAAACCAGGCAGATATGCAAAGCCGGCAGTGGTTTCTCCTGAGATACACTTCCGGTATATACTGTATTCACTGAATTTCACACTGTTTCTACAAATCCGGATCCTCATTGGGCACGCTATATCTTGTCGCAACACCCATCGGCAACCTGGCCGATTTTTCGAAGCGCTCGGTTGACGTCCTGGTGGCGGCAGATGCGATTGCCTGCGAAGACACGCGCACATCCTCCCGCCTCCTGAACCATTACGGCATCGAGACCCCGATGATCGCGTTCCACCAGCACAACGAGCATCGCAAGGTTGCCATGCTGATGGAGCGGCTGGATGCCGGACAGTGCATTGCGCTCATCAGTGACGCCGGAACTCCTGGCATCTCCGATCCCGGATTTCTTGCTGCCAGGGAAGCGCACAAAAAGGGACACACCGTCTGCGCCATACCCGGCGCTTCCGCGGCCCTTGTCGCGCTGACCGCCAGCGGCCTCCCCTGCGACCGATTCCTGTTTGAGGGGTTCCTTCCGGCAAAAAAGGGTCGTTCCGGGCGGCTGGATGCCATTTACAGCCAGGATGTCACCGTCGTTCTCTTCGAAAGCGTCCACCGGATACAGAAACTTGTGGATGAGCTTGCTGCCCGGTGCGACGGTCAGCGGATGATTGCCGTCTGCCGCGAGCTCACCAAGCAGTTTGAAGAGATCATACGCGGACCCCTGGATGATGTATGTGAGCGAATATCCAACCATCCCAATCTAAAAGGTGAGTTTGTCGTTATTCTCG
>SKYY01000191.1 GCA_007127665.1 Balneolales bacterium
ACATGTCCCACGTATTTGCCCAGTACGCGCACCTCTTCAAAAACATCCGGTTCAATAATGATATCCTCGTATTCCTTGTTGGCCGGGCGTAGCTGCAGCCCGTTTTTGCCGTAAAAAATCTGTTTCAGTGAGGTTTCACCGTTGTAGAGCACGGCACCGATATCCCCGTTTTTGATGTCATCATCCATGAGCAGCACGAAATCACCGTCCCGGATATCGGCATCTTTCATGCTGGATCCGGATACGCGCAGGGCGTACAAGCGGTCCAGGTTTGGGAAAAGGTATTCCAGCGTGATGGCGCCAAGGTTGGCTTCCACGGCCTCCTGAAGGGACCCTGCGGCAATGAGACCCCGGACGGGTATGCTTGCTGCCCTGGATGTGTAGGCCACGTCATGTTCCGGGGCCAGATCGTATTCACCATCCTCCGTTTTTACCAGATAACCTTTCCTGAGCAGTGCCTGCAGATTCTGGGTGACACTGTTCGGGGATTTGAAGCCGAATTCATCCGCAATTTCCCGGTAGGTCGGCCAGATGGCATGGTCCTTCTTGTAGGAAACGATGTAGTCGAAAAACTGCTTTTGCTTGCGAGTCAGTTGGGAATTGTCCATCAGAGCATGCGTTATATGTAAAGAATATGTGTATATAATACGACAAATAACGACATGCCGCAAGCTTTTTTACGCAGATTATTACCTGGGATGCGACATGCACTCCGGCGGTTAACCCGGCCTTTCCACACCTTTCAGCCGGCGCGGATTGATCGTAAAGACGGCGGTTTCCACGTGCCGGACGATATTGGATGCCGTACTGCCAAGTCGCAGATACTCCAGTCCTGTGCGTCCGATAGTTGCCATGACCACAAGGTTGTAGTCGCCGCTGTCCGCAATTTCGGTGATTTTTTCATGGATGGATTTCCGGGTGGACACGACATCGCCGCTTACCTTGCCCTTCATGTCGCCAAACCTCTCATCCACCAGTTCACGCATCTGCTTTTTGCGGGTATCGGTAGCTGCCTGGATTTGCGGAATGCTTCCAAACTGTTCGAAACTGATGACATGTGTGATATCCAGGTGTGCTCCGGACGCCTCGGCAATGCTCTTGGCGAATGGAACGGCCTTGAGGGAGTAGTCGGAAAAATCGGTTGTGAGCAGGATTTTTTTCAATGGTTTCACCCTCGAGCCATCCTCAACCACCACTACCGGTACAGGGGCAAAGCGTATCACTTTCTCTGCGACCGAACCCATGATGAGTCGTGAAAAGCCTGTGCGGCCGTGCGTGGTCATAACGATGAGATCAAAGTTCTGAGCGGCTTCAACGATGGCATCGGCAGGATTTCCGACCTGTACCAGACCATCGTTCAGGAACCTGGCATCCACTTTATCGGCTGCAGTCTGATTGAGCTTTTCTACAAGTTTCTTTTCCAGTTCCTCATGACCTGATGCCAGTTCGTCTTTGGAGGATACGTCGGGCATTTCAACATCGCTCAAAGAGATGAACGAATGAAAGGGTGTGATGGCGCCATCAAACAGTTCGGCAAAGACGTTGGCAGCATCAAGAGCTTTCAGGCTCAGGTCGGAGAAATCCAGGGGAACAAGAATATTCACGTTCTTCATTTTACTTACGGTTTGGTTCGTAGCAGTGGGTTTGATTCGGTTACGGTACCCCGGAAAGAGTCACAGGGCTGTTGAGCGTTTGAATTTCAGTCCTCAGTAAGCGGGTTGACGCTCAGAACCGCGGTTTTTACGTGGCGCAAAACACTGGAGGATGTGCTTCCGAGCATCATGTAGTCCAGACCGGTGCGCCCGATGGTTGACATAACCACCAGATTGTAAGGCCGTGATTTGGTAATTCGCGCAATTTCTTCGTGAACGGCTTTTTCTGAAAAGATCACTTCCGTTTCTACCTGTTCTTTCAGGTCACTGAGATATTTTTCTGCGAGTTGTTTCAGTTTCTGTTTTCGCTCTTCACTGTCGTGCTGTGCCTGTGCCAGGGTGTCGAATTGTTCAAAGCTTACAATGTGGACCAGGTGTATGGTGGCGCCGGTTGCCTGGGCAAGTTCCGCTGCCGGTTCAAACGCATAGAGTGAGTTGTCCGAAAAGTCGGTGGTAAGCAGGATACGCCGCAGCGGTATCAGCCGGCTTTCCTCCTCAAGAATGAGGACCGGCGTGTGGGAGGTGCGCAGCACTTTTTCACAAATAGAACCCAGGATCAGCCTTGAAAAACCGGTGCGCCCATGGCTGCTCATGACAATCAGGTCAAAATCCCGGCCTGTTTCCACAATAGTGCGGGCTGCATTACCGATACACACCACCGGTTCCGAGCGAAGTTCCTCATCCACATATTTCGCAGCAAGGCTTTCAAGTTTCTTGTGAAGCGATTTTTCAAGAGTGCGCAAGTCGGCTTCCGGACTTGTTTCGCCCATGTAGTAAAATCCATCCAGTTCATTCACCTGCATGTAAGCATGGAAAGGCGTCACTTTGCCATTGAGCAATTTGGCAAGTGCAACGGCATTGGGAAATGCCAGCAAACTGAGTTCGGAAAAATCGGTGGGAACGAGGATCCGTGGATGCTTCATGTAACACTCCTGGTAAGGTCATTGATTATCAGCAAGGTAGCCAATCCGGTGTTATTGGGCAAGATATGGGTGCAATATTGCAGAACAGGTCCGGAAATTCAGAAACAAGATCGGAAATCCCGAGCAGATTCAGAGATTCAGAAACAAGATCAGAAATTCAGAACAGGTTCGAAAACTCCGAACAGGTTCAGAAATTCATCCCTATCTGGAATTCGAACAGCACGGCGTTGTCACGGCTTCCCATCAGTATTGCTTCGATGGGTCCGAAAATGGTATTCCAGCTGAGGGAGGTTGCCCAGCCCCATTTCAACGGCTCTTCGATGACAGATTGGTTGATCCGGTCATAGGTGTTGCCGATGTTTACTGAAGGTGTAAGGTGGAACTGGCGATAAAACCGGTACCGCACACCCAGACCGGCTGTGAAGATGTTGTTCCCGGCAAGGGCCTCTTTCCGGTAACCGGCAAAACTGCGGTAACCGCCGGCGTAGTATCGGTAATGCAACGGTTTGCGGTTTCCGAAACTGTATCCACCCTGCAGGGTATGGACAAGTGTAAGATGACCGTTGAGCAGATGGTGTCCGGTCCATTTTCCGTGGATACGGCCGAAAGAGGATTCGTTTGGCAGGAAATCGGGGACATAATCGGCGCGGATCAGGAAGCGGCTGCCTTCTGTGGGCAGATCGGAGCGGTCAAGGTTGTCAAACTCCAGTTCTCCTGCCAGCAGATGAAGGCTGGACCATGCCGAGTGCAGGTCCAGGAAGCCGATACTTTCTGACAGTCTGAAGTGTTCGAAGCGGTAACCGATACCCATGCGGATTACCGAGGCATAGAGGGGACCGGTGAGGCCTTCCGCGTACAATATGTCTGTTCTGACTCCGGCTTCACGCCGGCCATCCTGGTAGATATCCAGTTCCCGTTCCCGGTAACCTGCTGATCCGAAAAAGGCGAGTCGCGGTTCGATACCGGTATAATTGAAATACTCCAGTTCTGCAAGTGTCTCAAACCCAAGTCTCAGATTCAGGCGGGCTGTGGATGCAGGGAAGATCAGGTTGCGGAATGAGGCATTGAACAGGATGGAAGGCCCCGTGATGTTATTGTGAAAAATACCTGTCTGGATGATGTTGGCGGTTTGTTCTTCCAGATAAAAGACAAGGTTTGCTTCGTCGTAGGTGTCGTTCCAGTCAAGTCTGTATGTCACACGGTCAAAGCGCTGCATTCCGTAGAGCCGCATCAGGGCGTTGGAAAGTATCTGCTCGTCGACAATATTTCCGCTGTAGATCTGCAGCTTGGACCGCAAGTGCTCTTCGGGCACGGTCTTGAGCCCCTCGAAGGAGACGGTGCGTACCCGGAAGGATTCCAGCCGCTCGAATTCCGGAATCGTCCTGGTGTGCCCGGAGGAGCGCAGATTGTTCAGCGAATCAGCCAGTGCGCGAATTTCATCGATTCGGGACCGGGCTGCTATTTCTCCGGCCAGGATGATCTCATCCACATCGCCGAAACTAAGTGTGCTGTAACGGTTCAGGTCGGGCTGGATGTGGAAGTCGGCCCTGTCACGCTGAATATGCATGGATGTGCGCATCCCGATTGAGATGGTTTGTGTCAGGATATCGGGAAGTGATGTCAGTTCATCGGCAGGCCTGAGGTCGGAACTCGAGTTCACGGCAATCACGAAGTCGGCGCCCATGTCAAGGGCCTCCTGCACGGGCATGTTGTTCACGACGCCACCGTCCACCAGAAACCGTCCGTCAAGCCAGACCGGTTCAAAGACGGAGGGAATGGACATGCTGGCGCGGATGGCATCGGGCAGGAAGCCACGGTCAAGGACAACCTGTTCACCGCTTTCCAGGTCGGTTGCTATGCAAAGGAATGGTCGCGGAAGCTCCAGGAAGTCTTCCATTCCGTGATACGGCCAGCTCAGCCGGGCAAGCAGGTTGAAAATGTAATTGCCGGATACGAGTCCCGTCGGGAACATGACACTTGTCCCTTCCACCGGAAAGGATAGGGTGAAAAGTCCATCGTACTTTTTTTCCTCCATGGGGAGGTATATCCGGTCAACGCGCTCTTCAAAGAGCTCGCGCCAGTCGGTGTTTCGCACTTCGG
>SKYY01000139.1 GCA_007127665.1 Balneolales bacterium
GCTGCAGAAATCAGGTATCCGGAACTGGCAAGCAGTCCAATCCCGGCCAGCATGGTTCCGGACCCGAGCAGGACCGCCGCCGTTATCCTCCATGGATAGCGTTTTAAAAATCGGGATAATGTGGTGTGGATATTCATGTCCGTACGCTTGCAGGAACCTGGTATTCAGACTGCCGGCGTGCAGTAGACCGGCCTGCAATCCTCTGGCTGGTTTTCAATCTTGCGACGTGAGCACAGCTGATATGGAGTTCTCTGGTCCTCATGATGTGTATGCTGAAACCATTTGTTCATAGATTTTACAATTTGCTCGTAAGTATGAGTGCGTGCCTTCTGCTGTAATCCGTCCGTTTTCAAGAACAAGGATATTATCGGCTTTTCGAACCGTCGAAAGCCTGTGGGCGATCAGGAAGACGGTTTTGTTGGCCATCAGCTCATCAAGTGCACGATTTATCCGTTCTTCGCTTTCGGGATCCAGGGCGGATGAGGGCTCGTCCAGTATCAGCATGGGTGCATTTTTCAGAAGCGCCCTGGCGATGGATATGCGTTGCCTCTCACCACCGCTGAAACGTGCGGCAAACTCGCCGGTTCTGGTCTGGTAGCCATCCGGCAGTGTATGGATGAACTCGTGAGCGCCTGCAATCTTTGCTGCCGTTATGACATCACCCTCCACAGCGCCGGGCCGCGCCGCCTGCAGGTTTGCCATTACCGTATCGTCAAAAAACCAGTTGGTCTGGCTGACCACGGCCATGCTTTCCAGCCACGATCTTTCGTCTGTTATCGTCGCATCCTTGCCATCCATTAAAATCACTCCGCTGTCAGGAGACAGTTGACGCGTTAGCAGCCTCAAAATGGTTGTCTTGCCACTACCCGTAACTCCAACAAGTGCTGTCTTTTTTCCTCGGGCCAGTTTAAATGAACAATTTGTCAAAACCGGATACGATTTGCCCGGATATGTAAATGTGACATTTTCAAACACTGCTGAATGAGACAGGTCCTTTTCATCCCCGATCACAGCAGTTGTTTCCCCGGATTGTGGTGTTACATTTATCGGACCCTCATGTACGCTTTGTAAAGTCTGCTGACTCTCTGCAGCCCTATGATCATCATAAGTGCCGTTTACAGGTACTTTTTCATTGAGAGCATTTGTATCGAGAATGGCGAAAACCCTGCCCGCCGACTCTGTGCCCTCCATGCCGGCGTGATGCTGTGCGCCGAACATACGAAATGGCAGATAGTATTCCGGGGCAAGCAGGAGCACAAACAGACCGACTTGAAAACCAATATGTCCCTCTACAAGCCGAACCCCGATTTCTACGGCGACCAGCGCAGTTGCGATGGAAGCGAACAGCTCAAGGACAAAACCGGAAAGAAATGCAATTTTCAGCACACCCATGGTGGAAGCACGAAAGCGGTCACTAATGTGCTCTATCTCCGTGTGTTTCCTGCGCTCCCTGGTAAATAACCTCAGGGTTCTCAGACCCTGAATGGCATCCAGGAAATGACTGCTCAAATAGCGAAGCGTAGCCCATTGCCTCTCCACTTGCTGACGGGCGCGCATGCCGATAAGGGACATGAATACGGGGATCAGCGGCCCGGTAATTAACAGAATGAGGCCGCTAAGCCAGTCAATGAGAAAAACGGTAATCGCAATTACAATCGGGACAATCGCCATATGAATACCCGCCGGAATGAAGCGGGCAAAGTAGGCATCCAGTTTCTCCACCCCTTCCACGGCAGTGGCGGCCAGATCGCCGCTGTTCTGGGTTTCGGTCCATGCGGGACCCAGTTGCTGGATTTTGCTGAATAGCTTGTTCCTCAAGTCTGCTTTGATTTCTGAAGCGGCTTTCTGGACCATGATTTCATAGCCCCAGAACAGGATCCCCCTGACGGCTATGGCACCTGCTATCAGCAGCAACACCGGCCGGATGTGCGCAAGCGGTGTATTGTGCATGAAGACAGCATCAATGGCAGTACTTAAACCGTGCATCAGCACGATGATGGTAACCGCCGAAAAAAAGCTCAGCAGCGCCATAAGGAGCCAGGGTTTCCGGCGCACAAACGCCAGCCGGAACAGTCTCTTATGGCTGCTGCTGTTTTTTGTCATCAACGATATCAGCTCCGCGGAATGGCATCACGGGTGACACGCTCCCGGAACACCCAATAACTCCACCCCTGATAGGCAAGAATGATAGGCACAAATATGATCGCAAGGACCGACATAATCGTCAGGGTCAGGTCACTTGAAGAGGCATTGTAGATGGTGAGATGATAGTCCGGATCCAGACTGGATGGCATCACCAGTGGAAACATGCCCTGAAAAACGACAAGAGAGCCGAAAACAATAGTTGCACCGGTGGCGGCAAAAGCATAGCCGTAGCGGTTGATGTTCATAAACACGATAACGGCTATGAAAGACACTATGGCTATCATGGGCAGGGTTCCCGGAATGATACCGAACTCCTCGAAAAGGATGGTCTGGCGGTATCCGAGTATGGCAAACGTAAGCAGTACCAAACCCACAGGAATCCACATCATTCTTGCCGTTTTTTCCACACGGGTCCTGAGTTCATCGGTTGTACGCAGGCTGAGGAAAATGGCACCGTGCAAAGTGAACATGAGCAGGGAAACAAGTCCGCCAAGCAATGCGTATGGATTGAGCAAGGCAGGCAGCGCTCCGGTGAAGTTCATATCCTCACCGATCGGAAGCCCGATCACTATGTTTGTGAATGCGACACCCCACAAAAATGCCGGAAGCACACTTCCCCAGAAAATGAAATGGTCTGCCGTCAGGCGCCACCATCTCTCTTTCATTTTACTGCGGAACTCAAATCCCACAGCTCGGACAATCAATGCCAGCAGAATCAGGAACAGGGGCAGGTAAAATCCGCTGAAAAGTGTTGCATACCAGTGTGGAAACGCGGCAAACATGGCGCCACCGGCTGTTATCAGCCACACTTCATTGGCATCCCAGAACGGGCCGATGGTGTTGATGGTGACCCTGCGGTCGACTTCGTCCTTGCTCACAAAAGGCATCAGGATTCCTACTCCGAAGTCAAATCCTTCCAGGAAGAAGTAGCCGATAAAAAGGACGGCAATGAGAATGAACCAGAATGTTTGTAAATCCATGATCTCCGTCTTCTTTAGTACGTGTGTAAATTGGTTTCCGTGCCCTCTTCCTCTTCCGGGGCCCCCTGCTTGCCAAAATACCACACAAGGTAGAACGCGGCCACGGCAAGCACGCCATAAACAAGGGTGAAGCCCATCATGGTGATCCATATCGAGCTTTTAAATACCGACGGGGAGACACCATCGGCTGTAAGCAGCAGTTCATATACCACCCAGGGCTGGCGGCCCATTTCCGCTACCATCCACCCGGCCGTATTTGCCAAAAACGTCAGAAAGATCATCACGATGCTGGTTTTCAGGAACAGGGGGTGATCCTGCAGCTTCCCCTTCCACCAGAGCCACAACCCCCAGAAAGCCACAATGATGAAAACGACGCCGAGCCCCACCATGATGCGGAAACTCCAATAGACGATGGCTACGGGTGGCAGATAATCACCCGGACCGTGTTTCTCTTCCATTTCGGCCTGCAGATCATTCATACCGCGCACTTCGCTGGTCAGGTTGTTGTGGGCCAGCACCGAGAGCATGTATGGCAGGCGTATTTCACGGCTGCTGGTCCCTTCCTCCTGATTGATGATGGCAAAAAGAGAAAAACTGGCCGGCTGTTCGGTTTCCCAGAGACCCTCCATGGCAGCCATCTTCATCGGCTGGGTCTTGACGGTCTCCTGGGCCTGGTCATGTCCCGTAGTGGCAGTGAGAAGGCTTGCAACAGCGGTGAAAACCAGCGCGATTTTTGCCGATTTAAGGAAGATCTCGGCCTGCTGATTGCGGATGATCATCCAGGCACTCAGCCCGAGGACGAACATACCTCCGGTGATGAAACCGCCAAGTATGGTGTGCGGCATCTGAACCAGCAAACGTTCGTTCAGCAGAATGGCGATGAAATCGGCCAGCTCGGCCCGGCCGCCAACCAGCTCGTATCCCACAGGCACCTGCATCCAGGAGTTTGCCATCAGGATCCAGACCGCCGAAAGGTTGGATGCAATGGCCACAAGCCAGATACAGGCAAGGTGGACGGCTTTGGGAAGGCGGGTCCACCCGAATATCCAGAGCCCGAGGAAGGTGGACTCAATAAAAAAAGCGGTCAGGGCTTCAATGGCAAGCGGAATCCCGAATATATCCCCCACGAATCGGGAATATTCGGACCAGTTCATGCCGAACTGAAACTCCTGCACTATACCGGTTACAATACCAAGGGTGAATATGATTACAAACAGCTTCCCGAAATACTTTGTAAGCATTTTGTAATGGATATCCCCGGTCCTGTAGTAAAATGATTGAAGGATGGCCACCAGGACAGAAAGGCCAAGTGTAAGCGGCACAAATATAAAGTGGTAAACAGTGGTTATTCCAAACTGCCAGCGTGCCAGTTCAAGAGCTTCCATAGATGTAATTTGATGTGCAAATATCTAACCAGGTTATTACATCCTAAAGAACTGTAAAAGCATGAATTCTTTATGAAGATATTAATGAATCCCGGTGCATATCATTCACGCTTTATATCAAAACGCACTGAATCCCTGCTTTGCCGCACGGTTCTCACGGAA
>SKYY01000004.1 GCA_007127665.1 Balneolales bacterium
CGACCGATGAGGTGACCATGGCCACACGCACAAGGCCGGCCAGGTCCTCCCGGTAGAGCCGGTCCAGGAAATCCCACCCGCTGACGCCGGGCATGTTGATATCCAGCAGAATCAGAAACCGGTCATCGCGATTGTTGCGGATATGGTTGAGCGCTTCCTGTCCGCTGTAAAAAACAGCCTCGGAGAGGAATACAGACCGCTTTTGATCACAATCTGCCGGTGCAGCATGGTGATGATGCTGTCATCGTCAATGATAAAAAGTTCCTTACGGCTCATTCGGTTTCACCGGGTTTAAAAATCCGGTCGGTTTTCCGGGTAATCTCCCGGATGGTATCATCAAGTTCATTTGCGGACCGGATAATTTCATCAAGGGTCTTCTCCCTGTCCAGACTGGTAAAATTCTCATCATCCAGGACGGCAATCAAACCCATCAACCGAACCAGCGGAGCCCGGACTACATGCGACTGCGTCCAGGCAATCTCCCGAAGCGCCTCATTCTGTTTTTCCAGCGCCTCCAGGTGCGTGCGCCGCTCGGTCACATCCTGCACCGTACCGATGGCGCGCAGCGGACGGCCCTCATCATCCATCTCAAATTCGGCATGCTCATGCACCCAAATCGTTTTTTCTCTCTTATTTATCCGGTACTCGGCCGAGTACCCTTCCTGCGGATTATCAAGGGCATGCTGCCAGGCATTCATCATGATCGGCAGGTCATCCGGATGGACATGCTCAATCCACTTGTCAAACGGTACGGTCATCTGTTGTGCCATATTATTGTGACCGAATCCCATAATGCTGCAACTCTGCTCGGAAATAACAAGTTCTTTTTCGCCAATGGTGAACTTCCAGCTTCCGATGTTCGCTACTTTCTGTGCCTGGTTCAGGTCGTAGGTACGCTCGCGGACAATCTCCTCCAGAAGCGCCGCCTGATCCTGAAGCTTCCTGCGCGCATCCCGCAGTTCCAGATGAATACGGATGCGGGCCAGCACCTCCTGATCCTGAAACGGTTTGGTGATATAGTCAACGCCACCTTCACTGAACGCCTTTACCTTGCTGTCGGCTTCGCCAAGGGCGCTGACAAAAATGACAGGTATATCGGTCAGTGCCTCATTCTGCTTGAGGGTGCGGCAAACCTGATAGCCATCCATGAAAGGCATCATGATATCCAGCAGGATCAGGTCGGGCGGATTCCGCAGCGCGGCACGGATGGCCAGCTCGCCTCTGGGAAACTGCACAACACGGTACCCGGCCGATACCAGCATTTCCTCAAGCAGTTCAAGGTTCTCGACCGTATCGTCTACGGTCATGATCGTTGCGCTTTGGGTTTCCTCAGGATAACTCATGGGCTGATGTTTCCGCTTTCCTCAAAAAGTTGGAGAAGTGTGTCGTAGTCGTAGGCGTCGGCCAGTTCCCTGATTCCGGTGGATACGGCTGCGTGTTCCGGAGGAAGTGCGCCGGCCAGCTTGCGCAGGCCAATCATGTCGCCCTCCAGGATGGCCGAACGGATCTGGCTGATGGAACCGGGTGAAAGGCCGGCAATGGTCTCACGTGTGAGCAGTTTCTTGCCGGTGGCGGTTCGGTATTCGTCGGCCGGTTCATCGGTATGGTACGATACGTTTAACAGGGCCCCGAGCAGGGTGAACAGCTCGTCGGGGTCAACGGGCTGGCTGATGTAACCATCCAGCCCGCCGTTATCAGTCAAGGTTTGGCGGCTTCGGATAAAGCCCGATCTGAGCCCTATGACCGGAATGCGGCTGCCGCTCTCATCGGCCCGGATAAACTCAGTGGCTTTGGCACCCTCCATTACGGGCATGCGCAAATCCAGAAGCACCGCGTCAGGTTTCCACGATGCATAGAGTACGGCCGCCTCCTCACTGTTTTGAGCTTCACGAACAAGGAAACCCGCCGGCTCAAGTATCGAACGAAGCAACACGCGGTTTATCTGACTATCGTCCGCCACGAGTATCTTCAGCTTGCCCGCACCTTTGGCCAGCCGCGTTATACGCTTCTGTTCCGTGTCGGTGATCAGGTCGCTGCCGTCGGTGATGGAAACAGGAACGGTCAACCGGAAAATGCTTCCACGGCCCGGCTCGCTCTCCACCTCAATCGTTCCACCCATAAGATGCGCGAGTTTTTTCGAAATGGCCAGGCCGAGCCCCGTTCCGCTGGCGCGCAACCCGTCATCAAGCTGAAGATATTTGGTGAAAAGCTGACGCATATCCGATTTCGAAATGCCCGGACCGGTATCTTCGATTTCAAAAACAAGCTGGATTCGTTCTTCAGGTCCCGGTTTGCCGGGGGAGTCGGCGCGCAGGATAACCGATCCGCTATCGGTGACCTTGAGGGCGTTGCTCAGCAGATTCACCAGGATCTGCCGCAATTTGGGATCGTCGGCAAAAATGAAATCCGGCACTCTCGGGTCAATATCGGTTTTGTAGCGCAACCCCTTGCGGTCGGCACGCGGTATAAACATGCGGTGGACATCATTGATGAGCGTGCGAATGTGGAAACGGTTCGGGTTAAGTGTCTCGGCACCGGCTTCGATTTTTGAATACGCAAGGGTCTGATTTACCAGGGTGAGCAAATGCTCGGCGCTGCTCAAAATGGTGCGTATCTGCTCGGCCTGTCTCATGTTGAGCGTCTGATCGCGTTCCATGACCCGGGCAAAACCGATGATGGCATTGAGCGGTGTGCGTATCTCATGACTCATGTTGGACAACAATGTGCTTTTTGCACGGTTGGCAGCCTCGGCCTCGGACCGGGCAAGGCGGTGCTGTTCGGCTTTCTTCCGGTCGGTGATCTCAAATATCATGCTGCACACGCCGGTGATGGCACCCTGTTCATCATGCACCGGAAACTTGGTACTCAGAAAATGACGCATATCAATGCCCTCGTTCAGCGTCTCCTCGGTCTCCGTGGTCTCGCCGGTCATGATAACATGGCGGTCATTGTCTGTAAAGACTTTTGCCATATCAGGCTCAAAAAGATCGGCATCTGTGCGTCCAAGCGCTTCCTCCCGTGGTATTGCCATGACTTCCTGCCATTTCTGGTTGACAAGCCGGTAGACGCCTTCCGCGTCTTTTACGGCAATGATGGAGGCGCTTTTGTCGATCAGGTCATACAGAAACCGCTCGTTTTCCCCCAGGGACTTCTGGGTTCGGATGCGATTCCGTACACTGACCATCATCTGCGCGAAAATGGACAGCAGTTTGCGCTCAATGCGACTCAAATTCTTGAAGGAGCGGACAAAATCCATCCCCACGTAACCAATACACTCGGACTTGTCCATCATCGGTACGGTAATCTGGCTTTTCATGCCCCGGGCTTCAAGCATCTTCCTGCTGCTGCTCTCCGGCATTTCAAATACATTGGGCACATAGATCATCTCACCCTGCCGGTGAGCGTCAACCCAGTCCCTGACATGCTCGTTGGGGTAATTCCTCAGGTAGGCAATTTGCGGCTCGATATCCGGGGCGCACCATTCGTGGGTGTTGGTGGATGTGTTACGGTCAAAGTCATACCTGAAAATGTAGAAACGATCGGCACCGGTAAACTGGCCCAGCTCGGCCAGCGACTTTTTGATGGCCTTGTCAAGTTCCGATTCGGGGATACTGATAAAGCCCGCTGAAATCTTTATCAACAGTTCCTGCAAACGGGTCTGCAGCACGAGCTCGGCTTCCATCTTTTTCTGATGAGTGATGTCGCGTACGGTAGCCTGAATCTCGTTTACCGCGCCATTTTCACCGATCAACGCTGTATTGGACCATTGAAGCCAGGCCGTTTGCCCATCGGGCAGCCTCAGCTTGTGGCTGTGAGAGACAACAAGGGTGGATGCGCTCAGGCGCGAGAGCGCTTCCCTGAAACCTGCATGGCTTTCAGGAGGAACCAGATCCAGGATACGGGACCCCACAAGCTCTTTGGAACTGCGGCCGAACATATCGCAGAAAGGTTCGTTCACGTATGTAAGCGTGGTGTCAGGCAGATACCGGCAAAGCAGGTCGCTCTGCGTCTCCAGGATGGAGCGCTGCAACTGTTCTTTCCGGGCCGCCTTCTTCAGTTTCTGCTGAAGCGGTTTTTCAGAAGTCGATCCGGTGAGTTTGCTTGCGGATTTTTGAGCCATCAGATCAGATGGTGGTAAAAATAATTTCCTGTTTCTTTTATCAGGTATGTTATCGGGGATGCGATTGCCAGGCACTGCACGCTAAGGCCCTTAGCCGCCCTGCGACGGCACGGTGACCCAGACCATGTAGCATCTTGCACGAGGTCAAATTACTTATGCATCAGGCTGTAAAGCATGTTGCATCATAACCATATAGCATCTTGCACGAGGTCAAATTACTTATGCATCAGACTGTAAAGCATGTTGCATCATAACCATATAGCATCTTGCACGAGGCCAAATTGCTTATGCATCAGGCCATATAGCGTTTTGCACCAGAATATGTAAGAAACTCTGTATACCAATATAATGAATTAGTACGATCGCTGCGCAAAATGGAAACACCTTATTACCAGTAAACCAGGCTGATACGGATGGTGGTGTCGGCCCGCAGTTCAAACAGACGATCCTCCAGTGACGGCTCCCCGAAACGGCTTCGCGGATTGTTCGAAAAGCCGTATCCCTCCCTGGGAATCCCAAGAAAATTGGTGTCCAGCGTGCCATTGCC
>SKYY01000035.1 GCA_007127665.1 Balneolales bacterium
AAAAAACAAAAAAAGCTCCTCCCCACGCTGAGGGATGATATACGGCTTAAGGGCTACAGCTACAATACCGAGAAAAACTACGTCAAATGGGTCAGGGACTTCATCTTTTTCCACAATAAGATGCATCCAGACAAGCTGGACGAATCAGACGTCTCCGATTTTCTGACTTTCCTCGTAAATAAAAGGAACGTATCCCCATCCACCCAGAACCAGGCGCTTTGCGCCATCTTGTTCCTCTACAGACATGTGCTCGGACGCAAGGATTTCTATGTCCGGGAAATTCAATGGTCGAAAAAGAGCACCCGGATCCCCGTTGTCCTGAGTGTGGCAGAGGTGAAGAGACTGCTGGATGCCGTCAGCGACAAGGCGGCGCTTCCGCTCAAATTGATGTATGGGACCGGATTGCGCGTCTCGGAGTGTATCCGCCTGCGCGTTCAGGATCTGGACCTGGATTACAAACAGGTCACGGTGCGCGATGGAAAGGGACGGAAGGACCGGACAACCGTGCTTCCCGAATCGCTCTTGGAAAGCATCCGTGCGCAGGTCCGGCGTGTGGACAACATCCATCGTTCTGATCTTCTGAATGGTTACGGTGAGGTACCGCTACCTTATGCGCTCAGGAAAAAGTATCCCACCGCATCCAGGGAACTGCGCTGGCAATATCTTTTTCCATCAGGAAAGATCAGCAGGGATGTCAGGACCGGACTTATGGCGCGGTTTCATGTTTCCCGGGACACGCTGCATCGCGAGTTGCGGCAGGCTGTGCGCATCGCCGGCATTACAAAACGGGTGTCCAGCCATACCTTGCGCCACTCGTTCGCCACCCATTTGCTGCAGGCCGGATACGATATCCGAACCGTTCAGGAGCTTCTTGGTCATAGCGACGTCAAGACAACCATGATCTACACGCATGTCCTGAAAACCGGCGGACATGCCGTGAAAAGTCCGCTGGATGCATCATTATCTGCATGTTAAGGTTTAGTTGATGTGTAAAATGACGGATCCGATTATCACTTATGGCTGCCAAGGTCATGCAGATCAGGACAGCGATCGATCCAGGCATCACTTACCGCATATTAAGGCTTTTCAGATCAAGCCAGCGCCAGATCCGACCATGATTAGTCGCTTTTCAGGGCCTTGTAGATGTACACACCAACAGATCCGAATATCGCGGCAAGCAACAGAAGCAGCGGCCAGGTCGGTATGGCATCCATCTGGCCGAAAGCAACCTGGACGCCCGTATATTTCAGGAAGGTAAATAGGACAACGACCAGCGTGGCAATCATCCGCAAAACTCGCTGGGCATACCGGTACTGGCGGTAAATATTTTCGGTTGTCAGCCTGACGGGATAGTTGAAAAGGTGCGGATAGTTGACCAGCCACATCAGGCCGGCATAGAGTATGATACCGATGCCCGGAAGCAGCCAGATCATGTGGCGCGGTCCGGTGCGACCAGGCACACCGTCAAACCCGAAATGGATCGGAATGGATTCGGGCAGTGAGGAATAGAAAAAGGCCGGGATACCAAAGAGCATCAGCAAAGCCCCGTACCCCACCAGTTCAATGGCTCTGTCCGTCGGCTGCTTTGGCACATCAAGGCGCGGCCTGGATGTGCCGGGATGCTGACTGGTTTTCTTGTTACGCCCGGACATTCAGCTATTCGTTGAAAAGCCATGTTTGATAGTTGTCACGGCGCTCAGTCACCTTCTGAAGATAATGCCGGGTTTCTTCATAGGGAAGATTGGCTATGAGATGATCATAGTTCTCCTGATCGGACATCTCATTTGCAATCAAGACCGCCTGACGGATGTTTGTGTTGCCCGTATAGGCCCTGGCAACGTTTCCGGCACCCGTATTGTAAGCGCTGATCGCAAGATATTCCAGCACGACGGGAGAGTTTACCCCGCGAATGTACTGCCTGCTCAGAATATCATAATAAGTACAGCCAAAAAGCAGGTTGCTTTCGGGATCGAACAGAAGATCCGGACTCGGAACCCCGTCTTCGTTTCGAAGTCTGCGGTAGACGTCGCGGCCCGCAGTGTTTGGGACAATTTGCATCAACCCCAATGCATTGGCGTGCGATCGCGCTACAGGATTGAAAAATGATTCCGTGTGGATGATGGCCAGAATCAGTGCGGGATCCTGATCATACCGTTCCGTGTTTTTGGCGAGGTATTTCTGGAAGCGCTCGGCCCTTTTCCGGATATGGTCAGGAACAAGGGAAAGATTTACGCGCAGGATTTCCCTGACCTGCTGGCTGTTCTTCACTTCCAGTTCTGCTTCTTCGGAAGCGGATTTCGCCAGTTCTTCTATATCATCGGCATCACCCAGATCCAACTGGTCCTGAAGCACAGGTTCATCAAGCACTTCTTCCGTGTCGTCAGGCATCTCACTGCGCGTACCGCGGCTGTCTGCCAGAGTAACTACGGCTTCCCGTATCTTTTCCCTTAACGTTTCTTCCGTGTCACCTTCTTCGGCCAATACCTCCACCTCAACCGTTCCTTCCTCGAAATCAACATCCCACCTGACCGTACCGTTATGCAGGTACTCCGTCCAGTTTTTTTTCGTCCGCTCACGGAAATCACCCCACTTTTGTTCCATCTCCTCGCGGAAAGCTTGAAAAAGTGCTTCCTGTTCGGCCTGGAATGCCAGGAAATTCATTTCATCCATGATCATTCCTTCGCGATCCATCAGACCAAATTCTTCAAACGCCTCCTGCTGCTGTGCCTGGAACTCTTCAAAGGTATCCTGCGCAACAGCAATATTGCAGGTCAGGAGCGAAAGCAGAAGCACACCACCTATGGTAATAAATAAAACTTTTTGCATTTATCCTCCTCCAATAGTTTTTTACGGCTTTTTATATTCAGCCTTCTATTAACCCGTCACTTTATGATTGACTCGATCATGCACTGTTCCGTATAGTAAATTCGGAATCAAATACTACAAAACATACCTCAAAATACTAATTAGCAAGATAAAAAAATCTAAGATTTGAATGTCAGAGCAAAAGCTGACAGGAATAAGGTGCCAGGTGTAATTCTTTTTATTAATGGCTATCTTCACCAATATGAAGGTCACCTGAGGCCGTTGCCGACCTGACAATCCACATTGTTTTCTGTACTTAACTTTTATTGCCAAGCATGCCTGAGCACGAAACTACCCCTTCGGAGGAAAGAACACCCAGAAACTTCATCGAAGAAATCATCGAAAAGGACCTGCAGGAGGGAAGGCACAAAACGGTACTCACCCGATTCCCGCCCGAGCCTAACGGGTATCTGCATATCGGGCACGCCAAGTCGATCACCCTCAATTTCGGCCTGGCCGAAAAGTACGGCGGCGAAACCAATCTGCGCTTTGACGACACCAATCCGGTCACCGAAACGGTCGAGTTTGTCGAGAATATCAAGCACGATGTGCGCTGGCTGGGCTTCGAATGGGCCCGCGAACTATACGCCAGCGACTATTTCGACCACCTCTACGAGTTTGCCATCCGGCTGATCCGTGACGGACTGGCCTACGTCGACGATTCCACCTCCGAGGAGATCGCCGCCATGAAGGGCACGCCCACGCAGCCCGGCACCGACAGCCCCTACCGAAGCCGCACGCCGGAGGAGAACGAGGACCTGTTCCGCCGCATGCGCGAGGGCGAATTCCCGGAAGGATCACGCACGCTGCGCGCCAAAATCGACATGAGCTCCCCCAATATGCTCATGCGCGACCCGGTCATCTATCGCATCAAATTCGCCCCGCACCACCGCACCGGCGACAAATGGTGTATCTATCCGACCTACGACATGGCGCACGGACAAAGTGACGCCATCGAAAAGATCACCCACTCGATCTGTACCCTGGAGTTCATGCCCCACCGCGAGCTCTACGACTGGTTCATCGACAAACTGGAACTGTTCCCGTCCCGCCAGTACGAATTTGCGCGCCTCAACATGTCCTACACCATCATGAGCAAACGTCGCCTGCTGAAACTTGTGGAGGATGGGATTGTGGATGGATGGGACGACCCGCGCATGCCCACCATATCCGGCCTGCGACGCCGTGGCTTCACACCCGAGGCTATCCGCGATTTCTGCGCCAGGATCGGCGTGGCCAAGCGCGACAACACCATCGACGTGTCCCTGCTTGAGTTCTGCGCACGCGAACACCTCAACAAGATCTCCCTGCGCCGCATGGTGGTCTTCGATCCGGTGAAACTCGTCATCACCAACTGGCCGGAAGGGCAGTTCGAAGAGCTGGAAACCGAGAACAACCCCGAGGATAGCTCCGACGGAATCCGCAAAGTGCCGTTCGGACGCGAACTCTACATCGAGCGCGAGGATTTCATGGAGGATCCGCCGAAGAAATTCTTCCGCCTGGGACCCGGACGCAGCGTGCGGCTAAAAAGCGCCTTCATCATCACCTGTGACGACTTCCTCAAGGACAAGGACGGCCGCCTCCTGGAAGTGCACTGCCGCTACCATCCCGACAGCAGAAGCGGCAGTGATACCTCCGGCATAAAGGCCAAAGGCACGCTCCACTGGGTGAGCATCCCTCATGCGCACAAGATCGAAGTCCGCGAGTACGACCGGCTTTTCGAGGTCGAAAATCCCGGCGACCAGGCCAAAAAGGAGGAGAAGGAGTTCACCGATTACATC